>PNNU01000351.1 GCA_013824385.1 Anaerolinea sp. | reverse complement strand
ACAGGGATCGCTCAGCATGCAAATAATTACCCTTCAAACCGCTCGCCAACTCTCACTTTTTGCACAGGGATTGTTAAATCCGCCGCGTCTAAACGCGCAAAAAGCGGATGTGAAGGCTGCCATCACCAATTTGGGCGCATTACAAATTGACACCATCAATATCGTGGCGCGCGCCCCTTATTTTTCACTTTGGAGCCGGCTGGGAGATTACGACCCTGAATGGCTGAATCAGCTTCTGGCGGAACAAAGCGTCTTTGAATTTTGGGCGCACGCCGCTAGTTTTATCCCCATTGAAGATTATGGATTGCATCGCCGCATCCAAATTGAGCAGTGGCGCCTTCCATGGTACCGGCACTGGTATGACGACCACAAGGCTGAGTTTGATGCCGTTTTGGCTCATGTAAAAGAAAATGGCGCTGTAAAATCCTCTGATTTTAAACGGTCTGATGGTAAACAGGGCGGTACCTGGTGGGATTGGAAGATTGAAAAGCGCGCATTGGAGTACTGGTTCACTGCTGGTGAACTGATGATCAGCAAACGTATCAATTTTCAACGGGTTTATGATTTGCGTGAACGGGTTCTACCTGATTGGAAAGACAGCGATGCCCCTGACCTTGATACAGTCTACAGCAGCCTTGTTTTGAAATCCATCTCGGCAATGGGGCTGGCCATCCCTGCATGGATATCTGATTACTTCAGAATCCCGAAAAAGGAAACTCAAGCAGCGCTGCAACATATGATTGATGACCATCGGTTGATTGAACTTAAGGTTGAAGATTGGAGCGAATCTGCCTGGGTGCTGCCTGAGGTGTGGGAAAGGTTTCAATCTGAACTGCGCCAAAACCCCGAACCGCATCATACCTCCATCCTCTCTCCATTTGATTCACTGATCTGGGACAGGGCGCGGACGCGGAAACTGTTCAACTTTGACTTCACCATAGAATGCTACCTGCCGACTGCCAAGCGTAAATACGGATATTTTTTGCTGCCGGTCTTACATAACGGCCAACTCGTCGCACGTATGGATGCCAAGGCACACCGTGCTGAAAAGAAATTTGAAGTTAAGTCGCTCTATCTTGAAGACGGAATTGCTCCTGACCAGAATCTCGCTGAAAATTTTGTTTCGGCTTTTTCAGGTTGCGCTTCCTGGCATAAATCTCCACATTTACTTGTTGAAAAATGCGATCCGCCTGACTTCCTTGAAATCTTGCGACATAAGATCAAGAATAGAGAATAGATTTCTTGTTTCTGGGGTTAAACTAAGTGTATTAACTGCATTCTAATATTGGTTTCTTATTATTGGGGTAAGATACTCAAACCGATATGGATTCGCATCATGAGCTATGACAGACAACCCTGAGAAAAAACCCGAAGCATTGATCATCATCAATCCAGTTTCCGGATTTATGAATGTGAAATTGATTAAACGGATCATCACCGAGCATTTTAAAAAGGCCGGCTGGGTTATTCATATCTACTTGACAGAAAAAGACACCGAGTTCGAAACGTTGATCAAGTATTACTTAGATAAGGGAATTGACCTGGTCGTAGCGGCAGGTGGAGACGGCACGGTGGCTTCGGTGGCTGCCGGTATGGTCAATTCTACGGTCCCTCTGGGCATTATCCCCGCAGGTACGTGGAATGCCATAGCACGGCATTTGATGCTGCCGTTCCTGCCAACCCGTGCGTTGGCATTGATGACGGGCAAGCACCAAGTACGCTATTTGGATCTAATGTCAGTGGGCGACAGTATTCATGCCATGAACCTTGGAGTGGGTTTTAGCGCACGGGTAATTAAAACTGCTTCACGTGAAAAGAAACGCAAATTGGGTAATTTTGCTTATTATGGTGGGCTTGTCAAACAGGTACTGGGCATAAAATTAACCCGTTACCGCATCGAAGCAGATGAAAAAACTTACCGTGGCAAGGCGCTTGAAATCATGGTGGCCAATTATGGCGTGGTTGGATTGAACCTGATTGAATCACTGTTGGATGTTCATCCTGATGATGGAAAGGCAGATGTGTTAATTTTCAAACCCAGAACCATCCTCGATCTGCCTGCAATGTTCTGGCAGGCGTTATTCCGCAGGAAAAAACGCGGCCCTAAGTTTCAGCAACTTTTGGCCAGCCGTACGATCAAGATTGACACCATCCCTCCCATGGATGTTCAGGCAGACGGCGAAATGATTGGAAAAACCCCTATAACAGTCACCGTGCTTGCGCGCTGTGTGGGCGTGATCGTCCCCTAAATTTTCAATCGATAACAAGAAATATTAACCAGCTGCCATCGTGTTCGAACGAAGCTCTTGTGATAGAAGAGTTGTATATTTAATCGAATCCAGATAGATATGGGTTAAAGTTTCATCTGGAATATTCATGTTTTTTACTGTAGCCCAATCTCCTGTTTCATAGGCTTTGATACATTTGAGAATAAAACCGGCCAATCCTTCATAATTGAGAAGGGCGTCTGAGATGGTAGAAGAGAGGTTTAATTCTGGAATGATCTGGGCCATGGGTTGATCCATCAAGGCATCCAGCACCGAGAATAGACCAACCAGGAAGAATATTTCTGGTTGCGGCTGGCCGTATATTTTTGCAATTGATTCTGCCATGTGCGCGCGTTGAAGTGCAATATTTGTCAATTCCGGTGGTTTATCCACCAGGCTGGACATTAATATGAGAGACATCCAACCGCGCATGGTATCCAACCCGATCAATGAAATAGCTTGGCGGAGCGATGTCACTTCTGTAGTGAATGAGTAATAACCTGAATTGGAAAGGCGTAAAAGTTTATAACTTAATCCCACATCTCTTGAAATGATGGTCTCAAGATCAGTGAAATTGGTTTTTTGATTCTGCAGCATGGCAATGGATTGCATAATGACCAATCTTGAGGAATCCATTTTTTGGCTGCGAACGACATTTGGTTTGCATAAAAAATAACCCTGAAAATAGTCAACCCCCAGCCGACGACATAGGTTGTAATCTGCCTGGGTTTCTACCTTTTCAGCCAGAACTTTAAATCCACTTTGCTTTACGCCGGCAATGATGTCGGGCAAATCTACACGGTCAATTTGCATCAAATCCAGTTTGATAATTGAGGTGATGCCTCTAAAAGGAATGACACGCTCAAGCGAAACAACGTCATCGAGGGCAAGCGTAAACCCTGATTTGCGTAATTCACTTACTGCAGCGAGCAACTGCGGATCAGAATCAACGGTTTCCAGAATTTCAATGACAACACGATTGGCAGGCAGGAGGATGGGAAACTTGCCAACTAAAAAATTGCGAGTCAAGTTTATAAAAGCCATGCTTTCACTGACTATGCTTTCCAATCCCATTTCAACCAACGCGTTCAAGACCACTTGCGTAGTCGCCTGGTCGGCATCGCTAAATACGGCGCGGTTGCCATCCCCTGAACGGTAAAGTAGTTCATAAGCATATACTTCCATGGTGCGATTGAAAATAGGTTGCCTACCAACTAAAAGTTCTGCCATGTACATCTCGCTTAAATAAATGTGATTTGTATTGCTTATTATCCATTATTTTTCAATTTATACAATTTGAAAAGGTTCACTTGCTTGTACATTATTGTATTTGGTTAATTTGCCACTGCGACATTGGCATGGATCTTTTGAGAGAGTAAATTAGTCCATTTAAGAGAATCAATGTAAACATTTGAA
>PNNU01000350.1 GCA_013824385.1 Anaerolinea sp. | reverse complement strand
ATTATAAAAGCAAATACTAAGAAAAATAGGAATAAACGGATATTGCCAGTATCTCTATACTGATTCTATACAAATTTGCTATATGGTGTTTCGCAAAAATGAGCGATTTCACAAATGGTGATGGCAGATTATAATACTCCTCTGTTCATTAGAGAGGAATTATTTGTGAAGAATCGGATTAATGCCTTCGTGGATTTTTTCCGCGACCGTGAATATTATCGTCAGTTGATTAGATTGGCAGTTCCAATTGCCTTGCAGAACCTGATCACTTCGTCATTAAACATGGTGGCGCTTATTTTAATTGGCCAACTAGGCGAAGAATCAGTGGCGGCCGTTGGGTTGGGGAATCAGATCTGGTTTTTATTAAACCTGGTTGTTTTCGGCATTGTCAGCGGCGCTGCCATGTTTGTGGCACAACTTTGGGGCAAAAGAGATATCCCAAATATTCGCAAAGTTTTGGGTTTGACAATCAAACTCAGCCTCATTCCAGCATTTTTTTTCTGGAGCGTTGCAGTGTTCTTCCCCTCTTTTGCGTTAGGAATTTATACACGAGACACTGCTGTGATCGCAATTGGCAGCCAGTACCTGAGAATTTATGGTTGGACTTATCTCTTTTTTGCCATGACGGCTGTGTATAGCGCTGCGTCACGATCCACCGGAAATGTCAGATTGCCATTAGTGGTGAGCACCAGTGCCTTAGGATTGAATGTTTTGCTTGCTTATCCATTTATTTTTGGCATTAAAGCAATTGGATTGCCGGCTATGGGTGTTCAAGGGGCAGCAATAGCCGGATTAATTGCCAGAGTATTGGAGTGCCTGGCGATTTTGATCAGTGTCTATAAAGATCGATTAAGTCCGATTGCGGCATCAATTAAAGATATCATTGAAATCAACATAAAATTCTTGATCGCAGTAATGAAACCTGTGCTGCCGGTCATTTTAAATGAATTGTTGTGGTCTCTGGGGATTACTACCTACAATATTATTTACGGGCATATCGGTACAATTGCAGTGGCAAGTGTCAATATCATGTCAACGATTGAACAATTGGCATTTGTGGTCTTTCTTGGGTTGGGCACAGCTACTTCGATCATGGTAGGCAACCAGATCGGACAGGGCAATCGTGAGAAAGCTTATTTGTACGGCGGCAGATCATTATTGATTCAAGGAACAGGCGCACTATTTATGGGCGGAATCGTGTATCTGATAGCTGGGAATATATTCCAGTTTTACAAGGTGGACCCTCAGGTCATCGCCAATGCGAAAATTCTTTTAGCTATATTCTCTTGTGGATTATGGATGAAAGCTTCAAACCATGTGATCATTATTGGAATCTTACGTTCTGGTGGAGATACTAAGTTTTCTTTAGTTTTAGATGGATTGGTGATCTGGTTTATTGGCGTGCCTGTAACTGCAGCTGGTGCTTTTCTGTTGGGATTACCCGTTTATTACGTTTATGCTTTGACTTTCACAGAAGAGGCAGTAAAGTTCGTTGTGGGTGTTAGACGTTATTTCTCCAAAAAATGGATCAATGACCTTACTCAAAAAGTCGAAGATATTAATCCAATTACCTGATCAGGCTTTTTTAGATCGATGATGAAATTCCCGGTGAGGATCATTCACTAGTGCAGTAAGCGTGATCATTGAGATCAAGCCAAAAATCGCTGAAGTGATGAAAGTGACAGAGTAGCCAAATGAGTCTGCCAGGAACCCACCTAGCAACGGTGCCAACATGGCACTGGGGGCTATGAGTGAATTGGCCATACCAACATAAGTAGGTCTTTGTCCTTCTGTGCCGAATTCCAAAGAAATAGTCAGCCCAATGGTCCAAAAGGCAGTACCACCGATACCCATGAGGATGAAGACCAGCACAAAAAGATCAGGCTGTTTGATCAACAATGCCAGTACTGCGCTTAATGATGAAACCGCACTTCCCACAACTAACACCCATTTACGCGACCATTTATCGGCAATTCTTCCCAATAGTGGATTGGCAACGACTTGAGTAATCATTAAGATACTGGTCATTACACCAACAGTAATAGTGCTCATACCCAAATGTTTTACTGCAAATACGGTGTAGAATGCGAAAGCCATCATCCCAAATTGAGAAACGAACCTGCTGAGTAAAAAATTACGGAAGAGCGCATCCGTTTTTAAAATGTGGATCACATCCTGCCACAATGGCTTGGTCTGGATAGGATCTAACTCAATAATTTGATGAGGTTCTCGGGTTTGTTTTAGGAAGAACCAGGAGATGACATACAGACCTGAGGCTACAAAAAAACATGAAGCATAATCCCAGGGTGGAGCAATAGTCTTCAGCATGATTCCGGCCAAGACTGCGCCCAGACTGGCTAATAAATTCGCGGCTGCGGATTGACCGCCGAAAAATGTTGCCCGTAAATCTCCTGGAATGATTTTGGTGACCATGATCTGCCAGGCATTTGCAGTTAATCCCGCGCCCAGGCCCTGCCAGATGAGGACTGCGAATGTAAGAATCAATGATATTTGTGATCCGAGGACAGGGAGAAGTAGACCTATCAATGCCAATACAAAAATTGGTGCACGTTCTTGAATAGTCAACATCATAACTGTTGGCTTGATTCGTTCCAATTTAGAAATTCGTTTTGCCATCAACAATTGCGGAAGCTGCCATCCCATGTTATGAATTGCGGGAATGAGACCAATGAGTGTTGCGGACGTTGTCATTGTTGCTACAAATAAAGGAATTATGGTTGTATATGAGGCAAAACCAATAGCAAAACCAAAAAAAGCGCCGTCGCTGATATTAAAAATAATATTATGCTTAAGATCTTTTTGAACCTGGTTTTGCATCTCGTACTCTTTCTTTGAACAAAACCCCGGGTAAACCGGGGTTTATTATTTAGATTTATTCAACTAATAAGATTCTTCGGTGTCGTCTTCTTCCCAAACCTCTTCATCTTCGTCTTCGTCCAACTCTTCCCATTCTTCCAATTCGTCTTCCTCAGTATCCCAGTCATCTTCGGTAGCTGATTCTGCGTTGGCCGAATACGTTTTGCAGCCAGTGTCTGGATCAAGTTCCACCATTCCAGCGCTGCAGATCCCTTCATCTAAAAACGCACAATCCAGATAGTGACATTTGATACGTGGCATAAAAAAAATCCTCCTATTTACTTGATCGTAATTGTAGATCTTTTAAACGAATAATGGTGACGATGAAAACAACGGTCATACATATTGCAGAAAGGATGCACCATTGGCAAATGGTCTTAAGAACAAAAAATTCAAGATAAGTCAAATAGAGCGAATATAGAAAACCAAATAAGCTTGTTCCAAAAACCACATATTGCGAATATTTCTTCAAGAGTGGAATTCTTTTTTCAAAAGCAAAACAAAAAACCAGAACCAAGTAAGCCATTGCACCAAAGAGTGCAATAGGAATTCCCCATATTGTGGACCATTGACTATTTTGTACTGTTTCACAATTTCCAAGCCCAGGAGTGCAATAGATTGGCGAATTTGTGAATTTGATGATGGTTAAATATGCAGAATCAATGAAACCAATAATGGAAGCAACAATGGCAATAATGTTAATTTTTTTCATTCACCCTTCTATGAACAATTCTGGGTCAATAAACCGGGTGGCATTTTACCCTAAGCCGGTCAATTCGTAAAGCATTTTAGCAAAATTGGTTAAAATTGTCCTCCTTAAGGATACAAATGTCATACAAAACG
>PNNU01000349.1 GCA_013824385.1 Anaerolinea sp. | reverse complement strand
CTAAAGCAAAATCAGAATTTCCATCGATCGTACTAATCGCAATGTCAGTGATCTTGATTTTTCTTGCAGTTTGGTTGGCGGTTACATATTCACCTGAAATGGAATTTATCAGGATGATTCTTTATTCATGCATGGGATTGAATGTACTGTGTATCCCAATTTCATGCCTGGTTATTATTCGAAGGAGGCACCATGTTCAAAAAACTTAAAAAGTATTTACCCTGGATTACATTAATTAGTCTTTTAGTTGCTGCTGTTTTAATTTTGGTTTACTCAACAAACCGACAAAACAATCTGGTGGAAAGCCCTGAAACCTTAACTGCCGCCAATCAAACCATTGAAGCAATAACCTCACTTCAACCGGACAAGATTACAGACGTTGCATTTATTGAAGCTGTTGATCAAAAAAGAAGCGAAAAATATATTTCTCAGATCTGGCTATTTGATCAGGATGGCATCCTTGTCTATCCAACAGACATGCCTTATTCTGGCGAGTCAGCAGAAGAAACGGCAGTACGCCAGGTTAAACAAATGCTTTCGACTTTACCTGAGAGGACACTGACTTCAGAACAAAGAATGCTTATGTTGGTGGGATCTGCCATTCAGGCCGAAGGCGAACATAGCGATGTTTATCGTTATCGAGTGGCTTCATTGAAATCTGAATCAGGCTCAATAATAGGATACCTTGGTTTGGCTTATGACATAAGCTCTTTTTTATCATCTCCACCACAAGCTGGCTATATTATGACGCTTTTTGGATTGCTTATCAGTCTGGGTGTCTACTGGCTTTCACTGGCAGTATGGACATATTTGGATGCCAGAGACCATGGAGAACGGGCGATTGTCTGGCTGATTTATGTCTTGATCGGAAATGTGGTGGCTTTGATCGCCTATTTACTTGCCCGGAATCCAAAAACAGAATAATCAGCATTTTATTAGAAATCATTATACAAACAGCCCGAATTACTTCGGGTTGTTTGTTTTTATATTGGTTTGTAAAGATTCGCGTCCTTTTCTGAAAACCTCCGTCTACCTATATAAATCAATTAATATGGAGAATCAAAAATGGACTTTATCGTTACTGTTTTTATCAAAGCTTTATCCCAATTGGGTACCTCTTTGCTTCACAACTGGCCATATCTGCTGATCAGTATCATGGTGGCGGTTGGACTTAAACTCGTCATGGACCCCAAAAAGGTGTCAGAATTTCTCTTGAAACACAACAAGGTGGGTGTCTTGGGAGCCGTCGCAGTGGCGGTGACCACCCCGTTTTGTTCCTGCGGCACAACCGCCGTTCTTCTGGGGATGATGGCCACGGCCATGCCCTGGGCGCCGATCATCGCATTCATGGTTGCATCGCCTTTGACTTCACCTGAAGAATTGATCTACAGCGCCGGGTTGTTCGGTTGGCCGTTTGCCATTGCTTTCTTTGTATCATCAATCCTTCTCGGCCTGGCAGGCGGACTGATCGGCGACTTTTTGGATCGCAAAAAATGGCTGAAGAATCAATCCCGTTTTGATGAACCCGCACCTAAGAAGAAAACACTCAAGATTTCTTCCGCTGCCCCTGCCTGTGGATGCACACACCAGCCAAGCTACATCATCAACCGCCCTGTCAGCGTTGGCAATACCACTTCCTGCTGCGGATCAGTAGTGATGGCCACAGTACCTGAACCTGCTGCTTGTGGCTGTGGCTCTAATACACAGATTGCGTCAGCTACAACTTGCGGCTGCGGATCAGCTTCTGTTGAAACAACCGAAAAATCTTTAACCCTGAAGGAACGTTTCACCTGGCAGGCTGTCTCAACAGCATTCATGTCCACCGCGCCCAAGCTGCTGCTCATGTTTGTCGGTTTCGCCTTCATCGGGTTCTTCTTGAACGGTTTAATCCCTGCCGGATGGATCACTGCCCTCTTCGGTTCAGGCAACATCTACAGCGTGCCGCTGGCGGCCACATTAGGACTACCCTTCTATATAAATACTGAAGGGTCACTGCCTCTTGTCCGCGCTTTAATCGATGGCGGTATGAGCCAGGGAGCCGCGCTGGCCTTCATGGTTACCGGGTCTGGTACCTCCATCGGCGCCGTGATGGGCGCTCTCGCCATTGCCCGCTGGAAAGTAATTATGGTTGTAATAGCAACTCTGTGGGTTGGCTCCATCCTTCTGGGATATGCATACAACATGGTTCTGGCTGCCGGTATATTCTAGAAATCGCCTCAAGCAAAAGAAGGAGATGACGGATGTCATTCTCCTTCTTTTAGTTTTCAGTCAATGATATGATTGTGCATAATCAAAGGGAAATCTATCGCCATGCTTACTTTGGAATCCATCTGGGAACAGACCAGTGCGAAATTGAAGGCTTTCATCCTCCGCCGCGTGGAAGATGAAGCCGCCGCTGAAGACCTCTTGCAGGAAGTATTTGTGCGCGTGCATCAGAATATGACCTCGTTAAAAGAAACCGAAAAACTGGAAAGCTGGCTTTACCAGATCACACGCAACGTGATCATTGACCATTACCGCTCCCGACGAAATCACACCGAACTGCCCGAAACCCTGGCTGACCCGCAAGAAATTTTCACTGAAGGTGATGCCGTTGCTGAGCTTTCTGGTTCCATGTACGAGATGGTGAACGAACTTCCCTCCCCTTATCGTGAAGCCCTGCTCATGACAGAATACGATGGTCTCACCCAACAAGACCTGGCCAAAAAAATGGGCATCTCGCTCTCGGGCGCCAAATCACGCGTACAGCGCGCCCGGCAGAAAATAAAAGATTCTCTGCTCACCTGCTGCCATTTCGAATTCGACCGCTACGGCCGCGTCGTGGATTACTGGGAAGCCTGCTGCTGTTGTTCTTCTCAAAATCGCGAAAAATGCATTTAACAATTCCCGATTTCTGAAAAAGAAATCGGGAATTTGCCCTTAATCAATAAATTCTTGTACTAGACTTTGATTTTGAATACTTTTTCCAGAATTCGAAACCTTGCCCTAAAACTATCACTTCTTGAGTTCCTGTGTTAGCTATTTTATTGCACAGCTTTTTCAAACGCCTCAATCACCCATTCATTGATACTCATCTTTTCAGAAGAAGCTAGTAGGGCAATTTCTCGATGCAATTCGGGTGTAATCCTTACGTTGAACTTACCGGAATAAGGTCTTTCTGGTGAGACTCCATCTTGCTTGCACATATCCAAATACAGATCAATTGTTTCTTTAAATGAGCTTTCGATTTCATCAGGGGTTCTTCCCTGAAAGGTCAATACCGTACGCAAACCTAATACTTCACCTGTAAATATTTTCCCCTCTTCATCATATTCAATGTTATTACCAATATATCCCTTATATTTCAACATGGCTTTACTCCACTTCTTTTATTCCTGCATTAATTAAAAACCTTCTAATTCTTTTGAGGTCACTTTGATAAATGGTGTGTCCGGGATGCGGCTTGTGAAATACAGCGTATTCACCATTCAACTTGATTCCGTGTACCGAACCACCTTGTTGTCGAATCGACGCACCCAGGAAAATTAACAAATTAATAAAATCGTCCCAATCTATATCCTTCCGATCAGGTTTTTCAAAAATGAGATCAAAGGTTTTCTTTGGTTTCTTACTCACAACCAAATAGTACTATTATTTAGTACCAAAGTCAATGGTTTACTTATAAAATTCACCCCCGGAGAATTTCGCCGGGGGTGCTGTGTAGGAGGGACTTATGGTTCT
>PNNU01000348.1 GCA_013824385.1 Anaerolinea sp. | reverse complement strand
TTTTCATAAAATCTCCATAAAGTAATTCTGACTCTATTATCAGACAAATGGAGGGTAAATTACCTTTCAACTTATTAACAAAAAATAGAATAATCTATAGATTTGGCATAATAATCAAGTTGTATGAACAGGGTATAATCATGGTAAAATTCAACATTTGCTGTAAATTTCCCGTTACGACGGGTGGATTCGATCTTATTTTATCTGGAGGATAAAAATGGCTGGTAAGAAGTGGGTTTATTTATTCAACGAAATCAAACAAGCTGAAACTTACGTGGGAAATGACTGGGACAAAGTCCGTGGTCTCCTCGGTGGCAAAGGCGCAAACCTGGCTGAAATGGTCCGGATTGATTTGCCTGTACCTCCTGGATTCATTGTCACCACTGAAGCTTGCAATGCCTATCAAGTTGAGAAGAAATTCCCTGAAGGACAATGGGATCAGATGCTTGAAGCTTTGAAAGCAACCGAAAAAGAGTCTGGTAAAAAATTCGGTAGTGTAGAAAATCCTTTGCTTGTCTCCTGCCGTTCGGGCGCCAAATTCTCCATGCCTGGCATGATGGATACCGTGCTCAATATTGGATTGAACGATGAGACCGCCAAGGGAATGGTCAAATTAACCAACAACGAACGCTTTGTTTATGATTCCTATCGCCGCTTGATCCAAATGTTTGGTTCAGTTGTGTTGGGAATTTCTGACGAAGCTTATGAAGAACCCCTTGATGAACTCAAAAAAGTAAAAGGCGCCAAAGTCGATACTGATCTAACCGCTGAAGATTTGAAGGGTCTCGTTGAAACCTTCAAAGCCATCACCAAAAAAGAAATTGGCTTTGATTTCCCGCAAGAACCACTAGAACAATTAAAACTGGCAACCGAAGCCGTGTTCAAATCTTGGAACGGCAAACGCGCCATTGATTATCGCCGCGCCACCAACATCCCTGACGATTTGGGAACCGCTGTTTGTATCGTCACCATGGTGTTCGGCAACATGGGCAATGATTCTGGTACTGGTGTGGCATTCACCCGTAATCCATCCACCGGAGAGCGTGTCATGTTCGGCGATTATCTGCTGAATGCTCAGGGCGAGGATGTGGTTGCCGGTATCCGGAACACAGAAAAAATTGATACCCTCGGCCGTGATCTTCCAGAAGCCAACAAACAATTCCTTGAAATCGTCAAGAAACTCGAATTACATTACAAAGATCTGCAAGATGTTGAATTCACCATTGAACGCGGACGACTTTGGATGCTTCAATGCCGCAACGGCAAACGTACCGCAGCAGCCGCAATCAAAGTTGCAGTTGATATGGTCGGTGAAAAATTGATCACCAAAGAAGAAGCTGTTGGCCGTGTTTCTCCTGCTGATGTCGATACCCTTCTCCATCCTCAATTCACAATTGAAAGCAAACCCGCAGCCAAAAAAGAAGGCCGCTACTTTACCAGCGGTGTCAACGCATCTCCTGGTGCTGCTGTCGGTCAGGTCTATTTCGATGCTGACTTGGCTGAAAAGATGTCAAAAGAACAAAAACAAGACACCATCATGGTTCGTCCTTTTACCAAGCCTGATGATGTGCATGGTATGTTAGCCTCCAAGGGTATTTTAACCAGCGAAGGTGGAGCCGCATCCCACGCCGCAGTAGTTGCACGCCAATTTGGTGTTCCTTGTGTTGTAGCCGCCGCCAATCTTGTTATTGACCTCGACAAACGCAAAATGACAGTGAACGACATCGTTGTCAAAGAAGGCGATTGGATCTCTCTTGACGGAACCACCGGCGAAGTTTACATTGGAAAATTAGGTCTCACCGATCCGAAAATTGAAGAACAGAAAGATCTCTTGACCATCCTCACCTGGGCGGACGAGATTAGCGCCACCGAAGGTATTCGCCAGGCTCCCAAGGGTTGGCCGACCAGAGGGCTGCAGGTTTGGGCTAATGCTGATTATCCCAAAGATGCACAGCGCGCCCGTTCTTATGGTGCAGTCGGTATCGGCTTATGCCGCACCGAGCACATGTTCTTTGAACCTGCTCGTTTACCAATTGTCCAACGTATGATTTTGGCCAAGGATGAAGTTGTTCGTAAAGCCGCATTGGATGAATTGCTGCCTTACCAGCGCGCTGACTTTGATGGTCTGTTTGCTGCCATGGATGGCTACCCTGTAATCATCCGCTTGATTGATCCCCCGCTTCATGAGTTCATGCCTGATGAAGAAAAACTACTGGAAGAAGTCATCACCATGCGTGTAAAGGGCGAAACCAAGGGATTGGCTGAAAAAGAAGCACTGCTCGAGGCAATTCGTGGTTTGCATGAAAGCAATCCTATGATGGGTCTCCGCGGTGTGCGTCTTTCAGTTGAAATGCCTTTGATCGTCGAAATGCAGGTTCGCGCCATTTTTGAAGCTGCTGCAGACTGCACGCTGCGCGGTGTCCACGCCAAACCTGAAGTTATGATTCCTTTGACCGGTCATGTGAATGAACTCAAATGGATTCAGCCACGGTTGGAACGCATTGCCAAAGCCGTCATGGAAGAAAAGAAAGTCCAATTCCCCTACAAATTTGGCACAATGATCGAGATTCCACGTGCTGCAGTAACTGCTGCCGAAATCGCCGGTGTGGCTGAATTCTTCTCCTTCGGTACCAACGATCTTACCCAAATGACCTTTGGTTACAGCCGTGATGATGCCGAACGTAACTTCCTTGTGAAGTATGTTGAAGAAGGCATTCTCCCCAAGAATCCGTTCCAGACACTCGACCAGGAAGGCGTTGGCAAGTTGATGAAGATGGCTGTTGATGACGGCCGTTCACAACGTGTCGATCTTGAGGTTGGTATCTGCGGTGAACACGGTGGCGATCCTGCTTCCATCGAATTCTGCCATAGAGTTGGCAACAACTATGTTTCCTGCTCTCCGTTCCGTGTGCCGGTTGCTCGTTTGGCCGCTGCCCAGGCTGCAATAAAGAACCGCAAGTAAATAGTAATTTACTAAATTCAATCCCCCGCGGAATAATAGTCGCGGGGGATTTGTTATTTTTAGTGTTATTTAATTAAACCCTGACAAGGTTTCAAACCTTGTCAGGGTTATTAATGTATTAATCTTTAATTTTTATCGTTTGTAAAGCTTCTCGTAAATTGCAGCATTCTCAACGATGGATTTGATATATTCCTTTGTTTCACTGTAACTGATAATTTCTATGAACAGGTCCGGATCGCCCCCTGACAGTTCTTTCCATCGGGTTGTAGCGGTATCACCAGCATTGTATGAAGATAATGCTGCATAGGCATCTCCATTGTATAGATCCAGGCAGCGTTTGAAATAATGGGTACCCAGCCGTATATTGACCATTGGGCGGTTGAGATCCTCAACCTTATAATTTGGCGGCCAACCATAGTTCTCCACAATTCCAACCGCTGTATCAGGTGTGATTTGCATCAACCCTTGAGCGGAAGCCACTGATGTGATGGCGCTGTCAAACAGACTTTCCTGACGAATGAGACTAAAAATCAACATTGGATCAATATTATGTTCCAACGAGGTGGAGATAACATTGTCACGGAAATAAGATCCAAAGCGAATGTGGTTGAAATAGATGGGAGGGTCAGTTAAGGTGGCCGCCTGACTTAACCCGGCCAGATCCAATACCTGGCGGCTGCATAATATGGCCGTTCGATAATAACCCAATTCCAAGGCATGGTTCATTAATCGATAGGTGTTGACTGCATCCCCAATCAGACTGGAACGGAGAGATTCAAGTTCGCTG
>PNNU01000347.1 GCA_013824385.1 Anaerolinea sp. | reverse complement strand
TTCCATCTTGAACCTGTCCTTCTAGAGAGATTAACTTATATTTAAAAACAAATAATTCACAAAAATACTAGTGCAATTATTATGCCTGAAAGCTTTTTCTATTATACAAGGTCTGACTATCCTTTTATTAAAAAACCTCTGAGAGTAATTCTCAGAGGTTTTGCAGTCTGAAGAAAGCTTTATTCTTCGGTGATGACGACCGATTCGATCATATCCCCTTCAAAATCAGGGTTGGTATCAGGATCGCGCCTGGTGATATTGTAAACAACGCCCATGCCGTCAGTGACCTGTCCAAAGATGGTGTAGCCGCCGTCTAGAAAATCTGCCGGGCCAAAGGTGATGAAGAATTGACTGCCGTTGGTGGCGGTTTGTGGACCAGAGTTCGCCATAGCCATTACACCTTCTTTGTCAAACGTATAACCGCTGTCTTCGTATTCAAACTTATAGCCGGGGCTGCCCATGCCTGTGCCTGTGGGGTCGCCGCCTTGTGCCATGAAATTCTCTAATACACGGTGGAAAGTGGTGCCGTCATAATATCCCTGGCGAGCGAGGAAAACGAAACTATTCACTGTCACAGGTGCTTTATCAGCATACAGTTCAATCGTAAAAGTGCCGCCTTTGGCCAATGTGAAGGTGGCGGTATATTTCTTTGTTGTGTCAATCAACATCGGTGGCGCGGACGAATATTGTTTTTCGCCTGTCAAATACGGAGTTGCTAAAGGGTCTGCATTATCAGGTTGCGAGGTGATTTTCGCTTGTAATTCGTTCTTAGAATTTTGGGTCATGAAGATGATCAAAATTACTGCCAATACTGCGAGCACGATAATCACGATCGGGTACAGTACAGGTTTAAGATTCTTTTTCTTTTCGACTTGTTTTTTCGCCATGGATTCCTCTTCTGGTAATCAATTTTATATCCCTAGATTATAGAGCCTGTATGAAGAAAGGTAAATGCCATTGTATGCAGAAATGTAGAGATTGCGCTGGCTTGCCATTTCTTCTATACTAAAAACACTATCAATCGCTTCGAGGAGAAAGAATGAAGGATTTGACTTCGGGTTTGATCATTGTCGCGATCACAGGTCTATTGGTTGGCATGACCTTTATACTTGTTTTTTGGAATAAAAAACAGCGCGAAACCGCTTTGCGCAACCTGGCCAGCATCAATGGCTGGACGGTTGAGATTGTAAATGAACGTAATGCCAGCGGATATCGCCTGCGAAAAGGGGAGTGGATGATTGAATCGCTCAACCAAACCTCAAACAACTCTTCAGATAATTCCAGTTCGACAACGGTGACCAGTCTGACACGTTGGGTCAGTGATGCGGCACGCATGCCGGAAGGCATTGTGTTGATCGGTCCGCAGCAACCTGATATTAACTTTGGCGGCCTGGGAGAAATGGTGAAGCAGGTGGCCTTGCGCGTGATGATTGGAAGTGAGTTCGACAACGCAGTGGGCATTGAACGCGTGGAACTGGGCAGCCTGGAATTGATGGCGCGTTACATGGTCTGGACGAACCGCGAAGAGATTGCCAAAAAACTGGTAGATCAGCCGGTGGAAAATGCACTGCGTGCCTGGCCGCTCAAACTCCCTCCAGTGGTCAAATTCTCTCCAAGCGGGCTGGAGATCAAGTATCAAGGGCCGCGCTTATATAAGGAACAGGATATCACCGCCCTTGCAAAACTGGGCAACACCTTGCTGGATTCAGCCTATCAGGTTGTAAAAGGAATTTAATTCACACTAATTTTTTAGGTTTTCCTGGAATTGCTCAAGAGGCGTTTTTCCGTCTGGACCTTTGATGTACAGGCTGGCGGGATCAAAATGGGCAGAGGCGGTGATCAGCGCGGTTATCTCGTCCCACGGCACGTCGTTAAACGCTCCCAACAGCACTTGTTTCTTGTAAAGGTTGTTGCCGCGTAAAAGGTGAGCCGGGTCGGGCAGAAACGCGCCGTGGATGAATTCCAGGCTGACATAGTCTTGCTTGAAAACAATTTGACATATACCTGCTTTGACAGGTCCGCCTCGATTGGCATCAAAATAGACAATTCCATTGCGGTCCAGCCGCTCGATGGCCTCCGGGCACAACCTCTCTACAATATCCCGAATCTCCATGACAATATCCAGAATATCTTCAGGCATGTGCTTGAGATGCTCTTCAAGCATGGCGATTGGGATCATTTTTGAACCAGCTTCAGCAGCTCAGGCAGCGAAGCCGCCCATGCGCGAATATCAGGCCAATTGCGTTTTTCGCCTGGTTTGGCGCCGACCACCAGCATGACGAATAGAACTTCAAACCATTTCAGGCGGTACATGTCCATGCGTCCGCCGAAGAAACCCACGGCGGCCAGGCTTTTTGGTGAGGCTTTTATTATCGGCTGCAGATAGTGTTTGATGGTGGTGAAACTTTCTTTAAACCCGACACGCCCCGGGTTCTTGGGGGCGGTGAGTAGTTTTTGGTCGAGATGCAGATCAATGCCTGGCAGCTCGGGTTTCGGACTTTCAGTTAAACTCATGCCCATTAAAAACAAGGCCAGGGGTTTTTCAGCCAATTCGGCATGACGTGATTGTAGGTATTTCAACGCGTCGCGATGCCAGCCCACAATCATGGGAGCCCCTATGACCACGGCGGCGTACTCTTTGGTGTTTTTCACCTGCGACAATTCAAGCAGTTCCGTTTCGAAACCGGTTTTGGTGATCTCTTCGGCGATGGCTTCGGCTACGTCGCGGGTGGTGCCTGAATGGGTGATATAGGTAACTAAAACTTTATTCATGATATCCTCGAAAAATTATGACAATGATCGGTGTAATATTTCTTTCTCAGCAGTTTTAATATCTTTCATTAGCTGTGCGGCTTCCGCCTTCATTTCCGCGGACGGACCCGAGGTCATGGGGATGAATTTGATCAGGTCATTGGCCTGACGCAGCACATCTTTTACCTGGGCGGCGTAAGAAAAGTCCATCCACCCTCCGTCTTCAGGCGGCTGAATTTCGCGCGCCTTCTCAATCATTTTTCGTGCTTTTTCAATGCGTTCTTCGGTGGGAATGACTTTGCTCATTTTTCCTCACGGGATAGTATACGCAGCTCCTTTTCAGAAGTTGCTTAATGGATAAGTTCGTCACGAACGATTTCGAGCACACGCGTTTCGCGCTTCACCCAACGTTCGATTTTATTGCCAGAGTTCAGCAGTGCCTGGTTGTTTGATATGGCAGTGTCGATGTCTACCCACTCTGGTACGAAACCCAACCTGGCTTCATAATCATCCAACTGTTGGGGGCCAAGTACGGGGTCAACCTCGCACACGTAGTAAAAAGAGGTCATACAGAAGGAGGTGAATTCCTTCTCGGTCGGAAAGTCAAACTCGAGCACCTTGCCAAAGGGCTTTGGTTTGGAGGTGACGCGTCCGCCGCTTTCTTCGGCCACTTCGCGGATCAGCGCGGATTCCTGGAATTCATCCGTTTCAATGCCGCCGCCCGGGAATTTGTAATCGCCGTTAACCCTGGAGTGCACCAGCAGCAGTTCTCGTCCGCGGATGATGACGGCTCTCACTGCCTCGCGGCAGATAATTTTTCCCTCATGGGGCACATTGGGACGACGGTCGATTTCAGCCAGGGTTCGCATGGAAGTTTACCAACATCAAGTATAAATGATTTCAGGCTTTTGGATTATATCCGTCTGGATTATTTTAGTGTGGATTATAGTGTAATCAACACGATGGCCGACAGGCAGACGATCACGCCTCCCCATTGTT
>PNNU01000346.1 GCA_013824385.1 Anaerolinea sp. | reverse complement strand
GTCACCCATAATCAGAATAGCCATGGAACTCTTTTCAAAGCCTTTCGATTCCTGCCAGGGTTTTATCCAGGTCGGAAGACTAATCGAATTGCCTTGCAAAACAGGAGATTCTGCACTTGATCTGGTTTCCGGTATAGTCGGTTGTGATACCTCTTTCTGGGCTTGCCGGAGAGCAGATAGATGGGAACTGAGACCTACATTTTCGGCCTGCATTCTTTTATTGGTATCCAATAAATTCGCGTTTACTTGTTCAAGCTCAGCGTATTTCTGGGTCAGTTCCTTCAATTGATTTCGAATCTCAGCAATTTCTCCAGGATTATCTTTTTTCTTCTGGCCATCCAGTATCGCCCGTATCCGAATGTGGACCAAATAAGCGAGGTCGTCATCTGAAAATTTATCCAAAGGATGATTCGACTTTTCGCAAGCCTCATCGTAATCCTTATCTAAAAAGCGTAGAAGCGTAACCAGGTGTTGATGGGCGGTCTCCCATAACTTCTGCCAGTTGGTTTGCATTTTTTGCTCGTGCTCCTCACTTTGGCCGATAATGTCTCTGGAGATTCGCACAGATTGATTCCGTTGGAACTCTTCTAATGAGATTTCAGCCATTGGTTTGCCTCTAATTCCGTTTTCATCTTACGGGCTTCCTCTAACTTTATTGTCGCCGAGTCCTGATTTTTCTTTTCCGGAGCGCTCACCCATTGCAATGCACTGCGAGCTGCTTCCAGGTAGGTAAGCGTAGTCGAGAGCATCTGTTCGTGCAATCCCATACCAATGGGAGGAACCCTGGTTCGGTCAACCTGCTGAGCCAGTTCAACCGCGTGCTGCAGAGTTTGCTGGGCGGACCTGGATTGGGTAAACAGATCTCCCTGTTGATCCGCGGCGATAACATGTGCAATCTCACCATCCAGAATGGACAACTCAGTAATCCAGAATTGGGCAGATTGCCGATAATCCTCCACCGCCTTAACTTCTGGCAAAAGAAGGACTGGCTTTCCCTGATCATCAATCGGCGAAACAAACCCACCGATAATCGTAAATAGGACAGCGATTCCAATAAGGATCAAACCGAACTTTTGCATCTTCTCTTCGGAAATCTGGATGACAGGGTCGCCAGTGTCATTCTGCGTCATGATCTAATTCTCCCGTTTCCAGAATCAGTTTGACCGCCTCCAGGTCACTTGCCGCAGAGCCGTTCCGTTTTCCACGTTGTTTCAATTCTGCGATCACCTGTTTCCCGCGTTCATAATCGATATTGCGGATAAATTCAATCCGTTCAGCCACCACTTCAAAAACCGGTGTTGTGGTATTGGGCCGGCTGCGCATCTGGATATGACCTTCTACACCTATTCGGCTGCCCTTTTGGACATGACCATACACCAATTCAGCCAGGGTGCCATAAACCAGGACTCGAAGTCCCTTTACCGGTTTTGCTTCCGGGCTTCCGTCAATCATCAAATATAGGCGCACGTAAGGGACCGGATCTTGATTCTGAGGACGTAAATAGTCGAAGTAAATATCTCCGGTGATATCACCGCGCTGCCATGTAAAATTGCCTTGAGCCATAGTGGGTAACTCCTTTTTAGTTTTTTGATTGATTAATTCTTTTGATACCTTTCACCCTTTCGGGTATCGACGCCTGCTTGATTTCTTAACTACCCATCCATGATTCCTCCTGAATATCAGGTAACAACCCAAGCGAATCTGCCAGAAGACGAATCCGATCATGCTTTGCCTGAGCAAATATCATCCGCCAGTTTCGGTCAGACGGAGACCGGAAGGTAAGTTCTTGTTCAATCAGGCTGGCTAATTGTTGGGGCAGTAAAGCAGCCAATCGATCACTGGCTCCGCCGGCGCTGATGCCGGGATTCTCTTTGAGTTTGGCAATCGCCAGGCTATAAGGATTCTGAATGCTGGCCTGGGATGCACCGTGAATCACCCAGGAAACAAATGCGAGAGCACCCTTTTCCTGATCCAAAAGGATTCGACGATTTTTCTTGTCAGCCCGAGCCAGTAATTTTTCTAAAGACCAATCTCCATTGGCATCCGTTACCGCCTCCACCGATTGAAGATATGGATCATCAACGGGTAAATTCGACGAATCTTGGGTTGAGGAGGTATCTTTATCTTTTTGGGAATCTTTAAAGCGTTTAAGAGTCTTTAAAAGAGTCTCAAAACAATCATTGCCTTCCAGGTTGAGCGTCTCAATACAATCATTGAGGATACCGGTGAGAGTCTCAGAACAACCATTGGCTAAATTTGACAGTCTCAAAACAACCTTTGATTCTGTTTTGACAGTCTCAATACAATCATTGGTTACGCCTCCCAGCCAAGAGAAAAGCTCATCCACTACACCCTGGTCTTCAGATGCTGCCAGCAGAGAGGAGGCAGCCTGTCGGACCGTTTCATGTTGAGGGGTAAGGGGATCAACACGCTGCACCTTGAACTTCCATGCGTAGCTACCTGTTGAATTCATGCGGTGATCGGTACGGTTCACAAACAGCCCCAATAGATCCTGGAGACGCTGGCGACGATTAAATTCCTGATCTGTGCGGTCAGTTAGTTCATCTTTGCGTTTTCCGCGTTCGATTTTAGCGGGCAACCAGGTGGCTACTGTGCGAGGATTCTTGATTCCCAATCGTTGAGCAATTGCCTCATAGCCACCCTCAATCCAGACCTCATCCCGCAGTTCACCAGTCTCATCGTTGAAGTAACACAAATTGCGCAGGACCAGAATAAACATGGCTGCATCAGGCCCCAGGGCAGGCAGCCAGTTTTTGAGGAAATACCAGCTAACCAGGATGAATTCACCCTGAGCTAACAAGCGGTCTGCCAGTTGATCAGCAAGCGGTTCAAGTTCTGCAGTAAGCTTGCGCCCTACCAGATCTCGGATAACCCCCTGAACCGTCAGATGATGAGGAAGCATATTCTCAAAGTTAAATGTCACCGAAGGGGGTCTCACCGGATAACTCAAAATTTGTTTAGGGTCGGCGGCTACCGCAGCCTGAAGCGTAGTAACGGGCGATTCACGGATCCCATGGTCAAGCAAAAAGGATTTCAAATCTTCGGCATCCCCTGGCGTTAAGGGGGTATCAAAAAGAACGTACTTGTTGGAGGATTTTTTGGCCCGTCCTGTGCGTTTGTCCACTTCATGATCGGTTTCGCTTTTTCTGACGAACCAATACAGGGGGCTACCAGGTAGCAACAATCGAAAGAATTGTGCGCGGCTGATTCCAGCCCATTGACAGACCTGTTCAGCCCGGGCAGAAACTTTGTTGTTCCCTTTTTGAGCCTTTCCTCCGGAAGCCAGGTAATATTCCTGCCACAAGGCCATCACCACAAAAATAACCTGCGAATCAACGTATGGCAACCAGCGCAGAAAATAAACCGGCAATCGAACCACCCGCCCGGGTTCAATAAGAGTATCCCGAACAGAGCTATATAGAATTTCCAGTTCAACCGGGTCGGCGTCGGTTTCTGGGGAATCCAGATCATCCTTATCATCAGAAGTATCTTGATCGTATTCCTGGCCAATGACTATAAATCGGACTTGGATATCCCGATTCATCACCCCACTTAGAAATCGAACCAGAGTGGTGGTTAACCGATCCGCCAGCCAGTCCCGGCCATAAGAGTTCATGCAACCAATAACAAATGTGTCATCCTTGAAATCCTCAAGGCTGGCTGGCTTGACCCAGGTCTCAAAAGTGGCCCGCGACATATCCATTTGCAGGTTGGCGATGGCGGCTTGCC
>PNNU01000345.1 GCA_013824385.1 Anaerolinea sp. | reverse complement strand
GTGTCTTGAAGTATGTAGCAGACCGTGTGAAAAGGTTCAAAAGAGGCAGGGAAGGGCAGTAACTAGTAATCAGTAATCAGGCTGTCTGTGGACAGAAACATTAAAATAAGTAACGAGTAATGAGTAATCAGGCTGTTAATTGATGCAAAGTATTTAGGAAGGGTTCAATCTTTTTAGCTTTGTTGATATATTCTTAATGATGACAGTGGTTCCCTATCCACATCGTTTTATTCCAATTCAAGTCAAAGGGAATGATCCGTGCTTTTTCAGTATGGCGGTTGCCATCTTCTTTGTCTTTGGGCTGGAACTAGTAACGCAGGTTTGTATGAATTCTAATACACCTTTGGTTTTATTCAGGCAGTCAAAATGTTCATCAATGATTGGAAGAATAAAACTTTTCATCAACTCTTTTTGTTTGAGGGGATAATTGGTGAGCTGTCTGTGTTAAGCAGTAGTGGAAGGATGCGAACAACAAGATAAGGTTTGTAACGCATCACTTTTTGGCTGTTTTGTACACAATTGATAGCGGTTAAAAATTTTGCATCATGCAAATGGGCAAAGAATCGGTCGAAAAGGAATTCAAACCTGGATTGACTATCCACCTGGGTCAGGTTGGACAGCAGGGTCATGCCAATATCGCGGTGGTATGAATTTCTGTGATCCAATAATTGGACGAAGTCATCCCAGTGATGATAAAAGAGGTTGGGCTTTTCAAGAGTGGCTTGATCGAGAATATAGTAGCAGTGGTAGTAGACCATGATGTGAGGATGGGTCAAGACCAGATTGACCACGGCTTCTCTGGTTGGGGGGTCTTCGATAACCATGGAGGTAAATTTCTTTACATCAATATCCACGGCGGATATTTTTTTTATGAGCTGGTTTATGTCCATAGAACCCCGTTAATGTGAAGTTGTTGTTAATAGTCGTTTTGAAAAATAAATCAATTAAGAACAATTCGACTAAAACGACTCGCTGATTATTAGCGAAAATATGTTCTATTTATTTAATTATAAAACACATGTCAAGTGTTTAGTCATATTTCTCATTCAATCAAACGCAAATATCCGGGCAGGATGTTCACGGCAACCTGGCGCGAGGCTTCTTCAAGGGGGATAGGCATATCCTTTTCGAGCCACCAGGAGGCCAGCCCGGCGAAACCGGCGCTGAAGAAACGCAGGGTCATGCTGGATTGAATGTTGTTATGACCAGATGAATCTCTCAATTCGATAGGCTCAAAAATCAATTCTGCTAATTGTTCCTGAAACAAGATTCTGAAAAACGGATCACCCTGCCTTCCGAGCATGGCTTTGTAAAAGCGGTGATGTTTTTCAAGGTGTTTGAAGACACTAGCCACAAAGGGTTCCAGTACTGAAGGGTTGTTGCGATAATCTGCCATTTTATTGGCGTAAATCTCTGTGCGCATTTCGGCAAAAAATTCACGGGCACAATCTTCCAACAAGGCATGCAACCCGGGGTAGTGCAGATAAAAGGTGCTTCTATCCAGGCCAGCCTGCGCGGTGACCTGGCTGATAGTTAAGCTTGCATAACTCTTTTCGGTGACCAATTGTTCGAGTGCCTGGCGTAATAAATCACGGGTGCGGATGACGCGCGGGTCGGTTTTCTCTGACTTCATCGATAATCTCCATCTATTTGTGGATTTATCCACATTAACAGGGTTGGTGTCGAGGAATGTAAAAAGATATTAAATATAATACAACTAATCAACATTATGTTGATTAGTTGTATTATGCAATTCAAAGGACAGTCAATTATGAAGAGTATTTTGGATTACATTTTTGTAGAACCTTTTCCGTGGACGTGGCTGGTGCAGGATGTGGTTGCGCTGCTGCTGGGGGTGTTGGTATTGGCGTTCATCATCCGCAGAGAGAAGCATCCCTGGGTGGTCATCCTGGAGGCGTTTGCATTTGTGTTCCTTTATGCATCCATCTACGAAAACGCAGCCATAGTGATGGGTTTGTATTCCTACGGCCGATCGCTGGTGATGATTGGCTTTGTGCCGGCTTCAGTACCTCTAATAGAAGTGTGTGTGCTGATTGCCGGATTCTGGCTACTGGAGAACACGAAGGTGCCCAATTGGGCAAAACCTCCCATCATCGGACTTTTTGGAATGCTGCAGGATTTTTCACTTGATCCGCTGGCCGTCCGGCAGGTTCATACGGTTGGCGAGTTGACCTCAGGACGTTGGAACTGGTTGATCGGTTCAACTGATGTCAATATTCTCAAGATCCCTGTGTTTAACTTCCCCGGCTGGATGTTGATCATGTTCTACGGTTCAATCTGTTTGTTGATCGGGCGCTGGTGGTTCAAAAAATCCGGCCACAAAACCATCGTGGGTATCGTTTATCCGTTCATTACGATGATTGTGGCATTGTTATTGATGATCAGTCCCATTTCAAGCTTTTTACTCTGGCTTGGTCCGATCTTTCAAAAGGGGCAATCCATAGAATGGGTCATGTTGGCATTTCATTTAGTTGTTCCAACGCTTTTATTGATCTTCTTGTGGCGCGGGAAGAACATCCGGCCGTTTACGATTAATGATTTGCCTATATTCCTTTTACCGACGGCTTTACATGTGATGGATATTATCTTCACCATTGCGGGAGGTTTCACCGAGATTTTGTGGATCGTGATTTTAGCAAGCGTGGTGCAGACGGGATTTTTGTGGTTTTATTGGACGAGAAGCAAGAGAATAACCACGTAGATTGTTTGAATTTCGTAAAAATGGGCGGGTTTGGAACCCGCCCCTTCAAGAAATATACATGGGGTTCGTAGAGCAGCAGTGTTTTCCGTAGATTGGTTTTCTCCGCGTGCTTCGTGACTCCGCGTGAGATAAATTTATATGCACAAAGGTAGATCACGAGAGGGCATAGCACCCTAAGCCCTAACAAATTCCAAAGGTTCGCGAAAAGGTGATGGGACAACGAACGGCTCAACCTGGTGGCACAGCACGCTGTGCCCTTAGACAAAGTCGTTGACCACACCCGATTTACGCTTCTTTGAAGCGGGTTATTAAATGTTCAGCTTTAAAGAGGGTGGTAACTATCCAAGGGTGAATTTCTCAAGAATTAAAAAAAGCCATTGGGCAGGCAAGATGGAACGCAAAAAGTTGACCAATTTGGCATCCGACCCAACAGGATAGCGCAGCCGGCGGCTGCCATCCGTGGCGGCGCGGAAGATGGCTATGGCGACTATTGATGGTTCTGAACCTGAAGCCATGCCGCCTTCACCCAGAGATTTTTGGGCGCGTTTAAGTATGTCTGCATAGGGGTCATTTTCCGCCGTGTTGATGCTGCGGTCGAGCGACCGGTCGTAGAAGTCCGTTTTGATCACGCCGGGTTCGATGGTCTTGACGCGGATATTGTGCGATTTCAATTCGTATTGCAGAGCTTCAGAAAAACCTTCGACGGCCCATTTGGTGCTGTTATAGATGGAATAGAGCGGAAAACCGAGACGTCCGCCCATGGAAGTGACGTTGATGATCAGCCCCTCATGCTGCGCACGGAAAAACGGCAGCACGGCGCGGGTCATTTCCATCAGACCAAAAACGTTGGTTTCGTATTGTTTTTTAACCTGTTCGGGTGTGGATGCTTCGAAAGGACCATAAACTGCATAGCCGGCATTGTTGACCAACACATCAATCTTTTGATATTTATCGAGGGCATATTTCAACGCAGCCTGGATGGAACTGCCGTCCGTCACATCAAGGTGCACCAGATCGGGCAGACCCTTTTCGTGCAAAGGGGTTTG
>PNNU01000344.1 GCA_013824385.1 Anaerolinea sp. | reverse complement strand
GAAGAGGCTGAACGATTTTATGAATCCAAGTCGCTGCAAAGGCAGTTATCAGAAGTAATGGCGATGGAAGATTTATTGCTGGCGCTTAATCCAACCGGACAGACTCACTTTCAAAACGAATTCATTCGACGAAAAACAGAGTTGGAATTAAGGCTTGATGAAGTGAATTATCACTTTGACAGACGTTTCGTCTTCAGAGTACTTTCGATGGGGCATTCACAATTTGCCGAATATATTGGCGCCCGCGGACCGAACACATCGGTCAATGCCGCCTGCGCCACCACCACTCAGGGCGTTGGGGTGGCCGAAGATTGGATCCGCACTGGAAGGTGCCGCAGGGTGATTGTGATCGCAGGGGACGATGTCTCTGATAACAACCTTGCTTCATGGATCGGTACAAGTTTATTTGCCAGCGGAGCTGCAACCACTGAAGGTAATTTGCGACAGGCTGCTTTACCCTTTGACAAACGTCGGAATGGCTTGATCATGGGAATGGGTGCTGCCGCATTGATTGTCGAGAGTCAGGATGGGGCAGAAGAAAGAGGTATTCGTCCCATTTGTGAAATTGTTTCATCGCAATTTTCAAACAGCGCCTTCCACGGCACTCGCCTGGATATCACCCATGTAGCCAGTTTGATGGATACTTTGGTATCTACAGCTGAAAAACGCTTTAGCCTGGATCGAAATGCAATTGCCGCCAAGACAGTGTTTATCTCACATGAAACCTATACCCCGGCAAGGGGAGGAAGTGCCAGTGCCGAAATATTTGCGCTGCGCCATACATTTAAAGACAATGCCAACAAGGTAATCATTGCCAATACCAAAGGTTATACAGGCCATACAATGGGGGTAGGTATTGAAGATGTGTTGGCTGTAAAGGCGCTTGAAACTGGCAAGGTACCACCTATAGCCCATATCAAGGAGGGTTTTGAACCTGATCCTGATTTGGGTGATCTGCGGCTTTCACAAGGCGGCGAATATAATCCTGAATTTGCATTGCGGTTGGGAGCCGGTTTCGGATCTCAAATTGCCATGGTATTATACCGAAAAATATCAGGTTCAGGTGAACGCATTGATCACAAGGTTTACGACAACTGGTTGAAGTATATTTCAGGTTATTCACTGGCTGACCTCGAGGTTGTGAAACGTACTTTACGTGTGAAATCTCAAGGTGTTCCGGTTAATGAACCTATCAAGAGCACCTGGCAGTTTGGGTTGCTCCCTGGTCGGTGGGCGATTAACGCTCAACCCGGAGTTAATAACTACTCAGTGGGCATTACGGCTGCCAAGCCGGAAAGCCAATCTGTTTCGATCTATATTGAAAAGTTCGAACCTGTCGTCGTTGAAAAATCACCGGCCTTGGCTTCTGTGGTTAATGATTCTATAAAAGCCCATGTACTTGAAGTGGTCAGCGAGAAAACCGGATATCCCGTCGAAATGTTGGATTTGGATCTTGATCTTGAGGCAGACCTGGGCATTGATACAGTAAAACAGGCTGAATTGTTTGCTTCCATCCGCACACATTATGGCATTCCGCGGCGTGAAGACCTGAAATTATCCGATTACAACACGCTCGAAAAAGTTATTGGATTCGTAAAAGACAATTTATCTTCTGATACTGCAAATGTGGATGCTAAAAACGCAGTTAAAGTGGAAACAATCGAACCAGCAAAGATGGCAGCCGAGGTTGTAAATTCAGAAACCTCTGCAATCCCTGTAGATGAAAAACTGAATCATTTTGTTCTCTCAACAGTCAGCGAAAAAACCGGGTACCCCATTGAAATGCTGGATCTCGATCTTGACCTTGAAGCGGACCTGGGAATTGATACTGTGAAACAGGCTGAATTATTTGCCACCATCCGCACGCATTTTGGCATTCCGAAACGCGAAGATTTGCGACTGTCTGATTACAACACACTCGCGAAAGTGATCGGATTCGTTAAAGATGGAACAACAACTGTTGCCAAAACGAGCAATGACTCTGTTGCACCTGATAACTCAATTTCGGATGATAACCAATCAATACATGTAGAGCAGCTTGAGGAAAAACCTCTTGTTTTACGCTTTCCGAAACCAGTATTATTGCCACGCATTGACTTATGTGAACCTACTGGCATAAATCTGGACAATGGCAGGGTGATCATCCTCAAAGGTAAAGATAAGGTGGCAGGTGATACCGCCAAACAACTGGAAAAACTCTTGATCTCAAAGAAGGTGGAGGTTTTAGTCCTTGACACTTCAGAATCGCTTGATAAAGTCGCAGATTGGTTAAAGTTCGGCACCTTGACAGGTGTCTATTGCCTGACCGGTCTGGAATCAGATCCGACTTGGAATGAATCCAGGGAATCCAATTGGAAAAAAACCGTCGATCAGAAAATTGAATCGTTGTTTGAACTTGTAAAGTTGATTCCTTCAAGCCAATTCTTGATTTCGGCAACCCGCATGGGCGGATTGCATGGATTGATGAATTCCGCAAATCCACTGGGAGGTGCATTAAGTGGATTTACAAAAGCTTACAGTCGTGAGCGGTCTGCGGCTCTGGTAAAAGTGGTTGATTATCAAACGAATGCAAAACCGAATTTCATTGCAAGTTGCCTGCTTGAAGAAACGTTGAGCGATCTTGCTTCTCTTGAAATCGGTCGCGAAAATGAACTGCGCTTGACGATTTCACTGGATAAAGTTCAAAATCAACCTCAACCCCAGATGCAATTTTCCAGCAGCGATGTGTTTGTGATCAGCGGTGGAACAGGCGGAATCACCTCAGCGGTCATTGATGATCTGGCAAAACGATCAAAAGGTCATTTTATTTTGTTGAGCCGCACTGTACTTGCCGAAATGGACGATACCGATCGCAAGATGCTCAAAAATGATCCGACAGCTTATAAAAACAAGCTGATGAAAGAAATGACAGCATCCGGTGATAAAGTAACACCCGTCCAGTTGGAAGCGAGATTCAGTACTTTGGAGCGCGCTGTTGCCACCCTCGATCTGATCAAGAAGATTGAAGGATATGGCGGTAAAGCCACTTATATCCAATGCGACGTCACCAATTTGAGTTCAGTCACAAACGCGATTTCTGAAATCGTAAAAATGGTTGCCCATGTGGATTATTTTATCCACGCAGCAGGGCTTGAAAAGAGCCGTAAACTGGAAACCAAATCACTTGAAGAGTTCCATCAGGTGGTTGATGTGAAGGTAAATGGATTCCTTAATCTGTTCACCGCACTTGAGAAGTCCCAAAGGACTCCAAAATCCGTTGTGTTCTTCTCATCCATTGCCGGCCGTTTTGGCAATGCTGGTCAGCTTGATTACAGCGCTGGGAATGATTTCCTCTCCAAGATGGCATTTTGGTTGCCTGCGCAATATCCAGAGCTTCAGGTCATTTCACTTGATTGGGGCGCCTGGGCTGAGGTAGGCATGGCAAGCCGCGGATCCATACCGCTGGTCATGGAACGTGCTGGAATTGAAATGCTAAAACCAGGTCAGGCTGCCCCCGTGGTGGGTGATCAGATTTTGACTGGAAGTTCGGGAGAAATAGTGGTTGCTGGCACTCTTGGCATGTTTGAAAGAACGAAAGTACAAAACCATGGCATGAATGTTCAAATGGCCGATGCTGCGCTGCGCGCTGGCAATCCAATCCACACCATGTTGAGTCACTTAACCGGGTATTCATCCGATTCTGGTATCACACTGGAAGTTACGCTTGATCCACAAGAAATTTCATATTTGCGTGATCATTCGATCAACGGTGTACCTGTGCTTCCGGGTGTGGTTGGGATC
>PNNU01000343.1 GCA_013824385.1 Anaerolinea sp. | reverse complement strand
AAAGCGGATTTCATTGCCCGCGACGTGCTCGGACGTGAATGGCAGCTCTCCACCATCCAGGTCGATTTCATCCAACCCGGGCGACTGGGCTTGAGCTACATTGGCGAAGATGGTCTTGAACACACGCCCGTGTTATTGCACCGCGCTGTGACGGGTTCAACGGAACGGTTCCTGGGAGTATTGATTGAACATTATGCCGGCGCCTTCCCCGTCTGGTTGGCTCCGATTCAGGCTGTGCTCATCCCCATTGCCGACCGTCATCTGGATTACGCCGCCGAAGTCTCTGAGAAACTCAAGGCCAAGGGCATCCGCGTAATGGTAGACAGCCGCAGCGAACGCATGAACGCCAAGATCCGTGACGCTCAAAACCAGAAGATTCCTTATATGCTGGTGGTAGGCGACAAAGAAATGGAAAACGGCCAGGTCGCGCTCAGAATGCGCAGCGGTGAAAATCCCGGTGCGATCGACCTCGAAGCTTTCATCGAGCAAGCTCTTTCGGATATCGAAAAGAAATAGCCAAAATGATCAACCGGCCGGTTCATGCCGGCCGGTTTTCGTATCATAAGGTCGAATTGGGGGTTCCATTCTCTAGGCAAGTATTTCTTTAGTCACTTGACCATTATGTGGTCTTTCTACTACAATCTGTTTTTCAACGATTGAATATGGATAATTAATTTTTGAAAGAGGTGTACCGAAATGACTCGATACAAAATCATCCTCAATCCAACTGCAGGTAAAGGCAACGGGCTGAAAGTGCGTCCCGAAATCGAAGCAGCACTAAAGAAGTACAACCTGGATTACGATGTGGATCTTACTGGTTTCCCCGAACACGCTACTGATCTGGCCATTAAAGCCGCTGAAGATGGTTTTGATGTAGTGGTTGCTGCGGGCGGTGATGGAACCGCCAATGAAGTGATCAATGGCTTGATGAAATTCAAACAGACTCACAAAAAATTTCCTACTCTCGCGGTAATTCCTGTTGGTAGAGGTAATGATTTTGCTTTTGGCATGGGCATCCCAGCCGGAGTGCAAGAAAGCTGCGACCTGCTGGCCGCCGGACCCAAAACCAAGATTGATATTGGCAGAATTGTTGGCGGAGCTTATCCGCAGGGACTTTTCTTTGGTAATGGCGTGGGTGTGGGTTTTGACGCCGTGGTGGGTTTTGTGGCAGCTAAAAGCAGCCTGACGGGAATTGTCTCTTATCTTGTAGCAGCAATAAAGACCATCTTCATCTACTATAAAGCGCCTCTGGTGGATATCGTCACCGACAACAAGACTTTTCAAATTTCAAGTTTGCTGATTTCCACCATGAATGGCAGACGTATGGGCGGCAGTTTCATGTTCGCTCCCGATGCCAAACCCAATGATGGCGTTTTTGATCTGTGCATCGTGCGATCCGTTCCGCAAAGCAAGATCCTTGGATTGATATTGAAAGTCATGAAAGGCTCCCAGGCTGCTGATGCTGCGGTTTCGACCGTGCAGAGCACCAAGGTGGTTGTCAGAGCCATTCAAGGCACTCTGCCTGTTCACGCGGATGGTGTCACCATCTGCGAAGAAGGCACGGGAGAAGTGTCCATTGAAATCCTGCCGAAAGAGCTGGAGATCATCACAAGGCTGGCTGAATGACACTGGCATCCTCGATCATCAACCCTCCCATTCGATTGATCTTATCTACGTTTCTTAAAGTGGATGATAGCGAAGTCGGGCGCATCCCCATGCAGGGGCCATTGATCATTGCAACCAATCACATCAACTCACTCGATGCCCCGGTAGGCTTTAGCCATCTGCACCCCAGGCCGGTTACCGCTTTCGTGAAGGTCGAAACCTGGAACAATTTCTTGATGAAGTGGCTCTTCGACGCCTGGGAAGCCATCCCCATTAAACGTGGTGAAGTGGATTTTGAGGCTTTTCGCCTGGCGGATGAAGCGCTTAAGAAAAAGAAGATCATCATCGTGGCGCCTGAAGGCACACGTTCCTATCACGGCCGATTGAACAAGGGCTATCCCGGCATCGTTATGCTGGCTATCCGCTCAGGGGTTCCCATTCTGCCAGTGGTATTCTATGGCAACGAAAACTTGAAAATTAAACTCGCCAAACGTACCCACATGACCATCAAGGTCGGTGAGCAATTCAAAATCGATACCAAGGGATCTGCTTTTTCAAGAGAAGTGCGCACCCAGGTAACAGATGAGATCATGTACGAGATTGCCGCACTGCTGCCCGAGAAGAATCGCGGCGTCTACTCCGATTTGGCTCAAAACAAGCGGGAATATTTGAATTTTAGTAAATGATTTTTGGAAAGTTGATTGATTTAAACCACCTTGACAAGGTTTTTACTAACCTTGTCAAGGTGGTCAATTATTCGATAATAGAACAAATGATATTAAATTACATACTCCTGCACTTTAGAAGTAAATCGTATTTGCGGTTTATGATATTGGAATTATTCGTGATGAAATCGAGTTTAAGAAAGGGTTAGAAATAGTTGATAAATTCGATATAATTATTATTAATCATTAATTGGATGAATTTTCGATAAATAAATGTCATTTGATTGACTCGCTTCGTGCGAATGTGGTATCATGTACACACTGGGCCCTTTCAATGAATGGGCCTCTGTTAAATAGTTAAAATCAGGAGAAAAACTATCAGTACTCAAACTTTTCGCGTAAATGAATTGATCCGGGTAAACGAAGTCCGCTTAATTGGACCCGAAAACGAAAATATCGGAGTAGTTCCGATCCAAAAAGCGATGCAGATTGCCCGAGAAGCTGAACTGGACCTCGTGGAAGTTGCCCCTAATTCCGAACCCCCTGTATGCAGAGTGATGGATTTTGGTAAGTTCCTGTACGAACGAACAAAAAAAGACAAAGAAGCCCGCAAAGCCCAGACCAAGATTGAGGTCAAGGAAATTCGGCTGCGCCCAAAAACCAACGAACATCACCGCGGATTCAAGACTCGCGATGCTCGTAAATGGTTATTGGAAGGCAACAAAGTTAAGGTCACCATCCGCTTCAGAGGACGCGAAATCACATATCCCGAGATTGCTCTCGAAGACTTGCGCGAAATTGCCCAGGAACTCGCTGATGTTGGTGTGATTGAACAATCACCTAACATTGAAGGCCGCACCATGGGTATGGTGCTCGGACCCTCAAAGCAACCTGCCAAGAAAAAAGTTGCCGAGACTTCAGAAACCGAAACACCCGAAATCTAATCGAAAATCAATTCTTCTGGTATAATGTGCGATTGCGCAAGCAATCGCACATTTTTGTTGAGAGGAGTTCGCTGTGACAGCAAAAGTAAAAACACCAAAGTACAAACTAAAGACCCACAAAGCCACTTCAAAGCGGTTTCGCCTGACCGGGTCTGGCGTTCTTGTACGTACCAAGGGCGGCAAAAGCCATTTGCGCCGTCGTACCCCATCGCGCACAAAAGCATTGTTCGCTGAAATGATCGTAGTCAAAGGACGCAAAACAATCAAGCGCGTCAATCGTCTCGCCCCCAATATGGAATAGGCGACAAAGACTGAAAGTTCGTATCCGATTTAGTGCGTCTGTTGGGTGCATGCAACGGGTTGAAAAACCGGCGCCCAGGGGTTCGCAAAGGAGCTTAACATGGCACGTGTAAAAGGTGGTCCGCACGGACATCTTCGTCACAAGAAAGTTTTAAAGTATACAAAAGGTCAATTTGGCAGCCGGCATTTACTGATCCGCCGCGCTAATGAAGCCCGCTTAAAAAGCATGTGGTATTCAACCCGCGACCGCAAGAATCGCAAACGCGATCTGCGCCGC
>PNNU01000342.1 GCA_013824385.1 Anaerolinea sp. | reverse complement strand
CAAACGGTTATTTGAATTTCTTTAAAGAGGGATATTTTGTTAAACACTTAATGATTGACTTTTATCTGAATCGGGGATTTAATGTCTATCATTAAAAACTTTTCACTCATCAATACTACTGAAACGGGAGCTGACCATGAAAAGCATGATGATCCATAAACCAGGTGAACTCAGCCTCACAGAAAGAGATGTGCCAACCCCCGACGTGAATGAAGTATTGATTGAGGTGAAAGCCAGCGGCATCTGCGGTACAGATTTGCATATTTATAGAGGCGAGTATCTTGGCAACTATCCTGTGATACCGGGGCATGAATTTGCCGGTGCGGTAACCGCTATAGGCAGCGGCGTAACGCGTTTCAAGCCAGGGGATCGCGTAGCCGTGGAACCCAATATCGCTTGTGACAATTGCAGCCAGTGCCTGAACAACCGCCAGAATTTCTGCGAGAACTGGCAAGCAGTGGGTGTGACCCTGCCGGGCGGCATGGAACAATTCGTGTGTGCACCTGAAAAAGCCGTTTTCAGTATCGGAGACTTACCCTTTGAAGAGGGGGCATTTGTAGAGCCGCTATCGTGTGTGCTCCATGGCATTGAACGCGCGCGCATCAAACTGGCGGACAAGGTAGCCATCCTCGGGGCGGGGCCGATTGGCGACCTGCTGCTGCAGATGGCGAGACTGCAGGGGGCTTCAAGTGTGACTATGCTTGAAACCAACCCCGGGCGTATCGAACTGGCTCTTACCCTCGGCGCGGATAAGGTGATCAGCCGTATGGAAGACCTGCCTCAAAATGAATTTGATGTGGTGATCGACGCCACTGGCGTAATCCCCGTGATGAACCGCACGCTTGATTTTGCGCGCAGCGGAGGCACCGTGCTGCTATTTGGGGTGCCGCCCTCCGGCAAGACACTGGAACTGGATGCTTTCAAGATTTTCCAAAAGGGGTTGATCTTGTTGTCTTCTTTTACTTCAGTACGCAACTCCATCCAGGCGGTCAGACTGCTTCAATCCGGACAGGTGAAAGTCGAACCGTTGATCTCGCACCGGTTACCGCTGGAAGGATTACTGACTGGGCTGGAACTGATGGACAAGCGCGACCCGGGAGTTAAGAAGGTGATGATCCTGCCGAATGGGTAGTATCATTTGTAATTAAAATTGATCTTTGGGAGGAATGAGAAATGCGAACACTGTTAAGTGAACCCAGATTTGATTTTGTCTCCGCCGCGGACAAGGCATTCATGCTGGCATTTGACGATGAAATGACCAGCCTTGGATATGGCTTCGGCGGAAAGATTGGCGAGGGTTTCTGCTGGGGAAAATACATGGTACTCTACCGCAGGGTGGGAGTGAAGAGTGACACCGTGTATGCCCGCGTTTACCTCCGCGAAACGGATGTTGTGATGCGCCTGTTTCTCAATCATATTGACAAGCACCGTTCGTTTATCGAGAAAGCTCCTGATCATATAAAGAACGTCTTCACCGGTCCGCGGGGAGATTGCGAACACTGCCATAATGACAAGGGCGGTGTGTGTAAATTCCGTAAATCGTATACACTCGAGAATCGCCTGATCGAAAAGTGCAACGGAATTGTGTTTGAGTTTTTCGAGCCGGATACTAAGAAATTGAACGATTATGTAGCGCTGTTCACCGAGTTCTTTCCAAACAGGAGGTAAAGAGTGTCTGGAATTCAAGGCATGAACGACCCTAACTATATCAGCAAGCAATATCGCGACAGTTCCAATTTGAATGCCCGAATTCGGCTTCATCAGCAGTTCAGTACGAACACGTACGGATGGCAGCGCTGGCTTTTTGACCAGATTAAATTCGAGCCTGAGAGCCGGGTCTTGGAATTGGGTTGCGGCACTGGGGAACTATGGCTTGAAAACAGCGATCGCATCCCCAAAGGGTTGGAAGTTATCGTTTCTGATTTTTCAGAAGGCATGGTGGCACAGGTTCAAAAAAATCTCAAGAAGCTTAATCGCTCTTTTCAATTTAAGGTGATTGACGCGCAATCCATCCCTTTTAAAGCAGATCAGTTTGATATTGTGATTGCGAACCACATGCTTTTTCACTTGCCTGATCGTGAAAAGGGTTTATCAGAAATCAAACGTGTGCTCAAGCCGGCTGGATGGTTGTATGCTTCCACCATAGGGAGCACCCACCTGAAAGAAATAAACGACTTGGTTACCCGCTTTGAACCCTTGTTTTCCACCTGGAACACTTTAGCTACGGACTCATTTAGCCTTGAGAATGGATCTGCTCAACTCGAACAATTCTTCTCACAGGTAATGCTTACTCGGTACGCCGATTCGCTCATGGTCACAGAAAAACAGCCTTTGATTGATTACATTTTTTCAGGACGACTGCAACTATCCGATGAACGCAAAGTTGAACTGATCAAGTTTATCGAACATGAATTTGAAATAATGGGCGGAGCGTTTTTCGTCTCCAAAAACTCAGGGGTTTTCGAGGGGAAAAAATAAAGAGTCTATTTTTGATCTTTACTAAGTAATAAAATGCAGTCGATTGGGAACTTTTCCGCCCGATTGCTGGATTATTTTGAATTGTCAAAGACGACCCAAGTATTTTTGATAAAAAAGTTTAATAGGTGACTAACACGTCATTGATTCTTCCAAAGCGCCTATATATGCTATTATCTGTAAACACGAGTAATAAGGAATATTATGGCAATTGTCAAAGAGCAATATTTTTCTCCTTCATCAATCGATGAAGTGGCGCGAAGACTTTTGGAATCGGTCGTAAGTTCAACGCGAAGAAGGCCCATATTATCGACATTGGAGCATTCTGCACTGTTGGTGTTGGATATGCAGGAATACTTTCTCAATGACAAATCTCATGCTTTTGTTCCAAGTGCGAAAGCAATATTGCCAAAAGTTAATACCCTTATTAATGCTTATTCGCGGTCTAATCTGCCTGTCATCCTGACTCAACACATTAATACACCCCAAGACGCAGGATTGATGGCCGTTTGGTGGAGAGAGATTCTAAGTGCTGATATGGACATGAGTCGAATTGATCCCCGTATCGATCGAAGGGATGGGATTGTAATCAGCAAAACTCGATATGATGCCTTTATTAACTCTCCGCTTGAAGAAGTTTTGCACGATAAAAAAATTAAACAACTTGTTATTTGCGGAGTCATGACGCATTTATGTTGTGAGACCACCGCCAGGTCAGCGTTTATGCGGGATTATGAGGTATTTTTTACTATCGATGGAACTGCTACATATAATGAAGCTTTTCACAACGCTGCGCTGTTAAATCTTGCACATGGGTTTGCGACACCAGTTCTGGCAGAAACAATAGTTGAAATTGTGGAGCATATTAATGGATGATGTGTTGATCATTGGTGCCGGACCAGCAGGTATGGCAACAGCGATCCAACTCAAACGTTATGGATTGGTTCCGCGCCTGTTTGAGAAATCACATCCTGGCGGATTGTTATGGAATGCGAATTGGATAGAAAACTACCCGGGGTTTCCGGGTGGTATATCTGGACCGGATTTGGTGGATATTTTTATCAAACAGATCAAGCCCATAATGATTACGCATGACCAGGTCATCGAGTTATTCTGGAAAGATGGTTTATTTAACGTCATTACACCAAATTCCCTTTTTCAATCTAAACTTGCTGTGATTGCATCGGGGACCAAACCCAAAATATTAAGAGGTTTTTCAATACATAGTGATTTGGTCAAAAACATAGTCTACGACCTTCGAACTATTAAAGTGCAATCCAGAAAAAATATCATCATTGTCGGTAGTGGTGACATCGCTTTTGATTACGCTCTAAA
>PNNU01000341.1 GCA_013824385.1 Anaerolinea sp. | reverse complement strand
TAAAGAACCGTTCAAAAACACTTTCAATATATTGAAGATGAGATTCACCAATACCAGGATAAACCCCTATAAAAAAAGTATTGTTCATGATCTTATCAGTATTATCAAGGTTGCCAATCACGCGACATTCAATATTTTCAAAGGCAGGATGACGTAACAAATTGCCGCTGAACAAATTACGCGTTTCGATACGATTTTCTTCAAGGAATCGGGTTAACTCATTCCGGGTAAAACCAGCATCTTCACGAACACTGATAACATAGCAAAACCATGACGGATCAGAATGTTCTGTCGCTTTGTGAAGGATTAATCTATCTTCAAATTTCTTCAAGATTTGTGATAATTCTTTGTGATTTTTCTTCCTATGTTCAATGAATTCTGGAACTTTTGCAAGCTGAGCGACGCCAATCGCAGCTTGCATATCGGTCACTTTAAGATTGTAACCAATATGGCTGTAAACGTATTTATGGTCATATCCTTCAGGTAAGCTGCCAAATTTTTGACTGAAGCGTTTCCCGCAAGTGTTGTTCTCGCCTCCAGAACAATAGCAATCCCGTCCCCAATCCCGGATAGACCGAGTAATGCTGGCGAGATGGTCATTATTGGTAACCACGCAACCCCCCTCACCCATTGTCATATGATGGGCAGGATAAAACGAAAAAGTAGCCAAATGACCGAATGTTCCAGTTAGTTGACCATGATAACGTGAACCAAGGGCATCACAATTGTCTTCAATAACCCACAGATTAAACTTCTTGGCCAATTCCATTACTTTATCCAGATTAAATGGAACTCCCAAGGTATGAGCCATGAAAATAGCACGGGTTTTATCCGAGATCGCCAACTCTAATTGCTCTGGAATGGCTGTGTAATCTTCAAGGTTAACATCCACAAAAACCGGGATAAGCTGATTTTGGATTATCGGTGCAAGGGTTGTTGGAAAACCGGCAGCCACTGTTATAATTTCATCACCAGGTTTCAGAGCACGATCACTCAATTTTGGAGATGTGAGGGTTGTAAGTGCTACCAAATTTGCTGAGGAACCTGAATTTACCAAAATGGCATTTGATACGCCCATGAATTCTGCAAAAGAGGATTCAAACTCCTCGGCATACCGGTTAGCCGTAAGGAAAAAGTCAAGACTTGAATCAACCAGATTTACCAACTCTTGTTCGTCAAAGACCCTGCCTGCGTAATGTACAAGATCTTTTTGAGCGTCAAAAGAACGATTTGCAAATCTTTGCTGATAATACTCCCGTACCAACTCTAGAATTTCATCTCTTTTAGTCATGTTTATTTTTCTCAAAAAAATCCTGGTACCATTTTATGGTTAGGTCCAAACCTTTTTCAATGGTGAATAAAGGTGACCAATTTAAAAGGGTGCGTGCTTTTTTAGCACTCAGATATTGATGCCTGATTTCGTTATTGGCCTCATTTAAAATCACAGGTTCAAAATGTGATCCCATTTGCTGCAAAATACTTCTGACGAGATCACTCACAGTGATTTGTAATTCGTTGGAGAAGTTGAACGCCTCTCCTTTGAGTTCAGGATTTGCTGCCAGTTTTTCGGCAAGAAGCATGTAAGCCGCTGCACCGTCTTCAACATAAAAATAATCGCGAATGAATTGTCCGTCTGAACGAATAATGGGGGCTTGTCCGCGATGAATGGATCGAATCGTGCCAGGCACGATTCGGTTCCAATTCAAATCACCGCCTCCATAAAAATTACCACAGCGAGTGATGACTACTGGTAACCCATAGCTTTTGGCGTAAGTGTGCGAAATGAGATCCGCACAAGATTTTGAAACATCGTAGGGATGTTGACCCTGAAGTGGTGTGTCTTCATTATAAGGAAGAGTTTCTTGATCCCCGTAAGCTTTATCAGAGGAAGCAATAACGATCTGACGAACTTTGGGGCTTCGTCTACAAGCTTCCAATAAACTCCAGGTTCCACCGATATTTGTCTCGAATGTGGATACCGGATTTCGGTTTGCGATGGTTACAATAGTCTGTGCAGCCAAATGGATGACGGTATCAATTTCAAATTCACCCATGATACGTTCAAGCAAAGCTTGATCTCTAACATCTCCCCTGACAACTTTTACCTTTTCAAATAGATGTGTTTGTACCAATTCAGATTGCGGCACCCAATCTCGAACCAAACAAACTACATCAGCACCTGCTTCAACCAGTCGCCGAACCAGCCAACTTCCAACCAGGCCGGTTCCACCTGTAACAAAAGTTGGGCGATCAATCCAAAACGGTTGTTTTATTCCCATAGTTTCCATGGAGCTGTTCCTGTCTGCCAAAGATTTTCTAAAGCCTGAACTTCTCGAATTGTATCCATACACTGCCAGTAGCCATCATGTTCAAATGCTGCCAATTGTCCTTCTTTTGAAAGCGTTTCCAATGGTGAATGCTCCCAGGGAGTGACATCATTTTCGATATAATCCAAGGCTTTAGGTTCGATCACAAAAAAACCACCATTGATCCAACCCTCTCCAATTTGAGGTTTTTCTTCAAAATTCATAACAAGATTGTTTTCTAGTTTCAAACCTCCAAAACGCGAAGGTGGACGTACAGCGGTAAGAGTAACCAGTTTTCCCCTGGATTTGTGAAACTTAACCAATTCATTAATATCGACATTTGCGACACCATCGCCATAAGTCATCAGGAACGTTTCGTTTCCGACCCACTCTTTCATATGTTTAAGCCGGCCGCCTGTTTGAGTATTAGTCCCAGTATCAACCAGGAAAACTTTCCAATCTTCGTGGATTTTTTCGTGGGCTTCAACTTTGCCATTATTAAGGTTAATGGTTAAATTACATTGTCGGTGATAATAATTAAGAAAATAATCTTTTATTACCTCTGATTTATACCCCATGGCTATTCCGAAATCATTATAGCCAAAATGATCAAATATCTTCATGATATGCCACAAAATCGGGCGACCACCTATTTCCACCATAGGTTTAGGCTTGATCGTCGTTTCTTCAGAAAGACGAGTACCTAGACCTCCAGCTAAAATAATTACTTTCATTAATCCTCCGACCTTTTTCGATGATGTCTGAGATTTATAAAATGTTTTCAAGGCGAACCTTCCCGGCAGCTAGCTACCGGGATTTCTTCCCTCCTAATTATACTCACTAACCATCTCTATAATATGTTGAACATAAAAAAAAATGATTTAGAAAGATAATTTACAAGTTCAATTGAGGAAGAGTACAAATCTCACATAGAGTCAAAAATATTGAGTTTTTTTGAGGTGCGTCTATTTACCTGTCCGTAACATCACTATGTTCTTGATAAGTAGTTGATATGTAAGCCGAATTTTATACTTTAGTCTAAAAAATGCTGTTACAAACATATAACCATCTACTTATTGAAAAGCCCTTATCTAAAATGTATTTACGTGAACTGAATCCCTTTGTGTTGGTTTTCCCAGCTATAGGGATGCAGTTCAAACATTAGCTGTGTTTTACATATCTGGTTGTCAGGTGCAATATAACAGAATCGGAACCTTGCCGCGAATCCGATTCATTCTATTTTTTACCTCTTTGTTGAAATATTTACAACATTTTAGGAAAGGTAAAAATGGATTTCTTTACCAGAAGAGAATTAAAGAATGATCCTTCAGCACTGCGGAATTAATTCGATTTTGTTGTGTTCTTATTTGGATGATTCCAACCAGATACTTAATCAGTACCCAACAACTTGCTCAAGTGGATGCTGTTTTTTTTACCCTTTACAACTCATTTAATTTCACTACCGATATTATGCGGGAGCTTTTTCAAGCTCCCGCATAACTGA
>PNNU01000340.1 GCA_013824385.1 Anaerolinea sp. | reverse complement strand
ACTACAAAAAAATCGAACATCCATAATTGCAGTCTCAATCCTTGTGTTGTGCCTGCTTTTGACATGGATCAATTTTCAATATACACGCTCAAATCCAGGTGGGGCTGATTTTCTGACCAATTGGATGGCGACACGTTCATTCATTGTAGAAGGCATAAGTCCATATTCAATAGAAACAAGCCAGAATATCCAAACTAATTCAACTGCCCAAGGAACCAACAATTCTGGATCTCTTCCAAAATTTGCGTTACCTTTGTATGGAATGCTGATTTATGCTCCTTTTGCGCTAATTAAGAATTTTGTTTTGGCAAGAGCATTGTGGATGACAGTGTTGGAAATCAGCCTGGTGGCAATTGTTCTACTAAGCATGCAATTGAGCTACTGGAAAATCAATCCACTCCTTTTGATCGCTTTGTTTCTTTTTGGTTTATTTGGCTTCCACGGCATTATCCCATTGCTGGACGGGAATCTGATTATTCTGGTCACTTTAATGGCGTTAGGGATACTAATAGCCATTCATAATAAACAAGACGAATTAGCGGGATTATTAATCGCATTTACAACCATTTTGGCTGTGCCTTTTGGTTTGTTCTTAATATTCACCGTAATTTGGGCAATTGGTAATAGACGCAACAAGATCATTGCCTGGTTTTCTGCAACCTTCATCTTGTTATTGGGTTTTTCGTTTGCAGTAAATCCGGGATGGGTCATCGAATTTCTGAAAAACATGATCACTTCTTACCAGGGTATTAATCCAGGCTCACCTGGCGGCGTATTGATTAGCCGTTGGGGATCCATTGGCACTCGTTTTTCAATCGCAATATCAATTGTGATAGGTATCATCATTATGTTGGAGTGGTGGCAGGCAGTGAGGGGCGGACAAAAGCGCTTTATTTGGACGGCTTTGCTGACTTTAGCTCTAGGCACATGGAGTGGAATAAAAACCAGTCCATTGAATTATGTGATTCTTTATCCTGCCTTGATCATGGGCCTGGAATTGCTCTATGAGCGCTGGAAGAATCGCGCCACCGGAATTATTCTCGCCATATTATGTTTGTTATTCCTTGGAAATTGGGCTATTTTCCTTTTGACAATGTCTGCTGATTTTCAACCGGGGGTTAGTTCCTTTTTGTTTCTTCCGCTGCCTATTTCAACGATTGTTTTGTTGTATTGGTCAAAGTGGTGGATTGATAAATCAAATTCTGTTGAAATAAAACCCACACTGATCGACCTAAAATGAAATGAAAAAAACGGATTACGGTTTCCTTTTTCTGGTTTCGCTTGCATTCTTTAGTGTGCTTGCCACTCTCCAGAAAGTACCTGGTTATATGGATGCCGAATATTATTTTGGACAAAGCCTCAGAATTGCTCAACATCATGACTTTTTAGAACCCTTTATTTGGAATTATCTCAATAATTCAAGCAGTGTAAGTGTGCCAGGTTTCACATTTTGGTTGCCAATGACGTCTTTCGCAGCCGCATCTGGGTTGTGGATCTCTGGAAGCTCTTCTTTCTATGGTTCGAAAATATTGTTCATCTTGATGGCTGGAGCGATTACCGTGATGGCAGCTTTCCTGGCCAACAGTTTCTTTCCCGGGAAGAGAGCTGGCTGGCTGGCAGGTCTGTTAGCCATGTTCTCAGGCTTCTATTTGCCCTTTATCACCATAACTGACACTTTTACCCCTTATATGTTTTTCGGAGGGCTTTTCTTCGTGTGTGGGAGAATGGCTGAGGTCAGGTCAAAAACAAGTGAAAAACCTGATTACTGGTTCCTTGTTATCGGCACTATTGCCGGTTTAATGAGCTTGACACGTTCTGATGGCATATTGTGGCTGGCAGGTGGATGGTTGAGCGTGATAGCGATCAATGGATTTAGTCAAAAGAATTGGAAGAAAACCATTATCAATACTCTAATGCTACTCATCGGATTTAGTGTAGTAATGATTCCATGGTATAGCCGTAACATCGGGCTGTTTCAAACACTTTACCCGTCAGGCAATGGATTAATGCCTTTATTGACAAAATATGACGACCTTTTCGTGTATCCATCAAATGCGTTGACTTTTTCTCGTTGGTTGGAGTCAGGTTTCGGTAATATTATTTGGGACAGGTTGAAAGCTTTGGGTTCGAATTTGCAAACTCTGGTGGCCTCTGGCGGGGCAATTGTGTTGGCTCCCATTATGTTGGTTGGTTTATGGAAAACACGAAAATCAACGCTCACCAGGTTGACTTTGGTTATGATACTTGGCATTTTGGCTATTATGACTATTATTTTTCCGTATGCCGGAGTGCGTGGGGGATTCTTTCATTCATTATCAGCGGTGCAAGTCGTGTTGTGGAGTGTAGTTCCTTTAGGTCTGGAAACTATCATCGAATTTGGGGTAAAACGTCGAAAATGGAAAACTGAGCGTTCGTGGAAGATGTTTGGACCGTCTTTGGTAGTAGTAGTGGGTATCATATCCGCAGTGATATTTGCCGAAAAACTTACCAAAGGGACTGAAAGCGGAATTCCGTGGAATGAGACACAGGACGCTTTCAAAGCGATCGAATTGGGAATACGATCCCAGACTGACGATCAGGTTGGTGTAATCATGGTCAATGATCCTCCTGGTTTTACGTTGGCGACCGGGAGACCAAGTGTGATGATTCCATCTGGAAACCCAGAGGCTCTAATAGAAGTCAGTAACCATTATGAAGTTCGTTACCTGGCAATAAACGGTGAAAGAGCTGATTTTATGATGGATTTAAAACAAAACAAATTGCTAATGGAACATTTCAAGTTTTTGTTTGAAGCGGCAGGAAACAGCGTTTATGAATTCAACCCATAGGATGTTTCGAGATTTGATAGCCGATATAAAAAACCAACGCTGGATAGTTGCAGGGTTGACTTTATTAATCGCGAGTGCATTCATTCTAATAGGCAATTTGCAGCATTCTCCAGGTTTTCCATTGGACGATTCCTGGATTCATCAAACCTATGCAAAGAATCTAGCCAACAGCGGGCAGTGGGAATACATGCCGGGAGTTAAATCTGCAGGATCGACATCCCCTTTATGGACGATATTGTTAAGTCTTGGATTCATGGCAGGTTTAAAAACGCCATTTCTGTGGACATCAATCCTATCTGCGGGCATGTTAGTTGGAATCGCATTGGTTATCAATGAGATTCTTCAACATTTTTTCAAAGATACTCCTCTGCTTGGCATGGCAGGCAGTCTGTTGGTGGTATTAGACTGGCACTTATTATGGAGTACCGATTCAGGAATGGAAACCCTTTTCTATTGCCTGGCTTGTGTTTACATTTTTTGGTTATTAATCAGCGGCAGATATTGGGGCTGGATTGGAGCAGTGTGTGGGTTGATCGTGTGGATTCGACCAGATGGAATCACAATGTTGGGGCCTGTTTTACTACTAATTATTTTGAATATATATTTCAAGAAGTTTAAAATTAGAGATGGATTAACCTTCGTATTTCCATTTTTAGGACTTTTATTCCTTTATGGATGGTTCAATTATTCAATTTCTGGCTCTATATTTCCGAATACTTTTTATGCCAAGCAAGTGGAATACGCTAGCGTTTTGCAGGAGTCATTTTTTCATCGATTGGGAAACATCTTGCTGGTACCAATTTCCGGAACTGGGCTATTCCTGATCCCCGGTTTTATTTACTCAATTTGTTCCTCCATAAAAAAGTGGAATTGGTGGCTAATCTCTTCTCTATTATGGTTTTTTGGATACGGAATAATTTATGCTTTGAGATTACCTATGGTGTATCAACATGGAAGGTATTTGTTTCCACTAATACCTGTTTTTTATTTGA
>PNNU01000339.1 GCA_013824385.1 Anaerolinea sp. | reverse complement strand
TTGTTGGCCCTTCAACGGCTGGATAACACTATTATCGGTTTACTATCAGAGAAGGAATAACAAATTAAGGTTCTGCCTTTTCACCTTTATTCGTAGGAGAGATCATGAGAATAATTAAGCACCCAACAAAAAAACTATTAGCGATCGTAATTGTTTTTGCAATGAGTTTACTTGCTGCTTGTAATGTCACAATGCCAATTGTCATTTGCCACTCCACCGGAGATTTGGCTTCTCCATATCAAGAAATCACAATCAATACCATTGATGAATTAAAAGCTCACCAGGCTGATTCGAATGACATTTATCCGGTTCCTGAAGGCGGATGCCCCTCCAGCATTGTGGAAAGCAGCAATGGCAAAATCGCCATTTGCCATGCCACGACCGATGAAGCGAATCCTTATTCATCCATAACCGTGAGTGTTGCCGGTTTGAATGGTCACGGAACACATGCCGGAGACATCGTTCCAGCACCGGCGGGCGGATGCCCAACCAGTCCATTGGTTATCGTTGAACAAATGATAACGATCTGTCATGCTTCTGGCATTGAAGCAGCACCGTATGACACGATCACTGTGAAATTGAATGGTTTGGACGGTCATTTTGCTCATGCTGATGATATTATCCCCGCGCCGATTGGTGGATGCCCAACCATCCCGCTGGCCATAGTTAACGGCAAGATCTCAATCTGTCATGTTACTGCCAGTGAGAAAAATCCTTACAACGAGATCAGCGTAAGTATCAATGGTTTAAATGGACATGTCAATCATCAAGGCGATCTCATCCCTGCACCTGCTGTCGGCTGCCCTACCACTTTGTTGGTAGCTGCGGAAGGAAAAATCACCATTTGTCATGCCACGGGCAGTGACAAGAATCCGTATAACGAGATTACGATCAGCATTAATGGGTTGGAAGGTCACGGCAACCACGAAGGGGACATCATCCCCATGAATGGCAGCTGCCCTGCAACAAAACAGTAATTATAGCCAAGAGGAGATCAAAAAAGTAAGTTCTTGGCCATATTATTGTCAGGTGTCACAATATTAACATTTCAAACCCAAAACAACTTTGAAGCGAAATCGCCGGTGCTGGTTTGGTTTACATACCTGGGCGAACAGGTGAAGGAAATAAGAAAGAGGACTTCCTTTTATGGTCGTCCTCTTTCTTATTTTTTAACTCCCCTTTTATAAATCCCGAAATTCAAATCTTTTGCCCCAACCTTTGTTCAATATCCACAGCTGTTCCTCGCCATGGACCTGGTACTTCTTGTTTTACTGAAGTGACGGAGGCAGCCCAACGACAGGAAGTCTCTGCGGTTTCTGTTAATCGTTTGGTTATATAGGTTGAAAAACAGGTATCTCCCCTGCCTGTACGACCCTTGAGCGATTTTGGTGTAAATGGCGAAGTGTAAAAATTACTGTCTGCAAAAACGGTCACTCCGGAGGATTGTGTTATCACAATTTCTTTTGGCCCCATTGAATGGAGTTTGATTGCGGCTTCATGGAGGTCTGAGAGACCGGTTATAAATTCTGCTTCTGCTTTATCTACTTTTAAATAAGTGATGCATTTGAGTCCTTCGACCATATCTGCCCAGGGTTGAAAGATCAGATCATTACCAACGGCTACCCGTACAAATCCTTGAATGTCCATTCCCACGGGAGCTTTTTTGGAAATATTTTGCAGAAAAGGCAAATCAACCTCGCCAGAGAAAAGTGGAGAAAGCATGATCACTTTTGCGTTAAAGTCTGGAATCTCAGAAAGCTTATATTTTCCACCGAAGCCGATAGGATGGCAAATACGGGTTTCCATGTCGGATGACTGATAATAATTGGCAATCCCTGAAGTTCCATCTGCCGGAATGGCAAATACCTCAACACCTTCTTCTCGCAGCTCTTCCAATCTGGAGTAATCATCCAGATGTAGTCGTGTGATCACCATAACACGAGCGCCGAGCCGCTTAACAACAACACTGCCAAAATAAACACCGCCGCCAGAAGCCACTTCTTCAATGCCATCAACAATGATCTTGTCTTTGGCAAAGTTGCCGATCATGACCACATCATACTCAGGCATTTGTCTTCTCTTTCGGTAAGACTTGAATGCAACCTTCGGCAAAACCAACAGTTACCTGTTCTCCATCAGAGAAGAGTTCCATGATATATGGATCAGATTCCAATCCTGTGATTAATTGTCCATTGACTTCGACATCGTATTCAATTACATCACCCAGATACACAGCTCTGCGGATTATTCCTTTAAGAAGTTCCTTTGTTTTCTTTACCCGGGTCATTTCTGGACGTACTACCAGCGTTACTTCCTCGTTAATAGTAAACTCTCGTTTGATATTCTTGAGAGTAATTACTTCATCCAGTACTTTGACCGTTAATTTGCCGTCTTTTTGTTCTTGGACAACACCAGAAATGAAATTAGCCCGACCAATAAAATTAGCCACGAATCGATTGTTGGGATAGCGATACATTTCAACGGGTGTACCGATTTGTTCAATTATTCCCTGGTTCATGACCACAATTCTGTCTGATAAGGTCATGGCTTCGATTTGATCATGAGTGACATAAACGCTGGTGATATTCATCTCTTTCTGAATACGGCGGATTTCAGTTCTCATCTCTTCGCGGAGTTTTGCATCCAGATTTGATAAGGGTTCGTCCATTAATAAAACTTTCGGTTCCATCACCAATGCCCGAGCCAGCGCCACGCGCTGTTGCTGTCCGCCTGACAGCTGAGTGGGAGCCCGGTCGCCATACCCTTCAAGATGAACCAAATCCAGCACTTTCTCGACCCGTTTTGTGATCTCGGGTTTTGAAAGTCTTTGAACAACCAACCCATAGGCGATATTCTCGAAAACATTCAAGTGTGGAAAAATGGCATAACTCTGAAAAACCATCGACATTTCTCGTTTATGAGGCGGAAGTGAATTGATCCCTTTCCCATCCAGCACAATATTGCCGGAGGTGGGAAATTCAAAGCCAGCTATCATTCTCAGTGTAGTAGTTTTTCCGCATCCACTGGGGCCGAGCAGAGTAATCAATTCGCCTTTATTTATGTCCAGATTGACGTTTTGAACAGCAGCAACTTCGCTCACGCCGCCGCGTGGTGGGAATACTTTGGTGAGATTTTCAAGGGTTAAATACATTGATTTTTCCTCGTGGTTTTATTTTAGAATCCCTGGCTCATGTCAACTGAACCTCTACCTTTGAACAGCTTATTCACTAGCAAATTAAGGACAGCAATAGCGATCATGACAAAAATGATGATCACCGTGGAATAAGCTGCTGCGATGCTTACACCGCCTTGTTCCCACTCACTTAAGATTGAAGCAGTAACGATCCTCCACTTTGCACTGACCAGGAAAATGATCGCAGAGAGGCTGGTCATGTGCCTGGTGAAGCTGAATATCAAGCCTGCCAACAGGGCTGGAAGGATTAGCGGGAGAGTAACCTTTCTAAAGGTATATTGCGCATCAGCACCCAGAATATTAGAAGCCTCTTCTATCGAAGGATCTATCTGTTGAAGTGCTGCAACCCCTGAGCGAACCGATGCGGGTAAACTGCGGACGATAAAGGCTGCCATGATAATATAGGCGCCGCCGACCATTCCAAATGGGATGCCGATAAATGAGAGCGCACATGGCACAGCCAGCCCCAAGATTCCGACACCGATACGCACACCTCTGAACTTTACCCCCTGCAAAAGAAGCACTCCAGCAAAAATAAGCGCTATCGCGAGTAAAGAGGGAGTGGGTTGCAAAAGTACTTTTAGGTGATCTGAAAATTGGAAGATCGCATTGCTCCAGAACCCTCGGTCGAGTGAACGGCTAAACTCAGCAATTGGTTTCGAAATAACAACAGCCCAATTGGTTGACATCACATATAAACCAATTAA
>PNNU01000338.1 GCA_013824385.1 Anaerolinea sp. | reverse complement strand
GCATTCGTCAAAAGTGTTGTGCAGAGTAAGTGAGACGTGATGGCGGGCTCGTGCCAGCACAATTGCCGGCACGGTTTCCCAATCCGCGGCCCAGATAAATTGCTGGGGTGAAGCAGCTTGCTTGAGCAATTCATCCACGGCCAGGCCGAACCACAGTGTATCTTCACGTAATTGGGGTAAAGGAACATCGTAAGGCGTCTCGATACCCTCGAAACGGCCTTTAATATCCAAATACAGGATGGGCGCGAATTCATCCGTGGTGACCAACACCTGGCAGGGCAGCCCGTTCACTTTGAAGCGCCAGTCCGTGGTTTTGACCTTGCCATTTACGATCGGATCATCCTGCGGTTTGTCGCGTTTGAGTTTGGGGCACCAGGGCGCGATCATAATTCCGCGCTTGAAGTTACGCCGTTCCTGTTTGGTGACCGCGGTGATCCCCGTGCAGGGAGTGAATTCGGTTTCGTAGCGCAGCATGAAGAATTGCGCGTTACCGATCTGTTTAATCAGCTTGTCATCAAGTGGAATTTTCATTTCAAACCTCCCAAAAGCATTCACCTTTTCTACCATTATACAATGCCCGAAGGGTATACAATGCCCGAAGGGCTTGACAGGTATGTTATACTTAATAAATGGAACATATATTCTATTATTAAATGATGATCTTTAACAATTGAGGTATTTTCCAATTGTTTTATATTGTTTTCAATATTTAATTGGTTTGAATCAAAAACAAATAGTCATTCCAATCCAGATAAGGCACCCTTCTCCAATTTATTGGAGAAGGGCTGGGGATGAGGCCCGAGTTAGTGCATGCAGAGTCGTTTTATTGGAATTGTTTTTTATTGTTTTCATTATTTAATTGGTTTGAATCAAAAACAAATAGACATTCCAATCCAGAAAGGGCATCCCTCTCCTGTATGCGGGAGAGGGACCGAGGGAGAGGGGTAAACCTTAATAACCCGAACTGTACGTGCGAGAGAACAAGAAGGCTATTCGTATCTCAAAAAAAAGGGTTCGAATCGAATTATAAATTCAGGTGAAAAACACCTAAAAAGAAATCTCACAGATTCGCTATAATCATTCTTAATTATGTCGCGCATCCTGAAAACCATCTCGCACGATATCTCCCGCAGCTTCCTGATCGGGTTTGTTGCCCTTTTGATCGTTATCCCCGCGGGAATCCTTTTCGTGGTGCTGCTTTACGAGAACCAACAAAATACCGTCAGCGACACCTTCCTCATCCTGGCTGGTGTGGTGTGGATGGGCGTCTTCCTCGGCGGGATGATCCTGTTCGTTGTCTCCACCAACCACCGGCGCAAGAAATGGCTTGATTCCGTTTTTACCCCCTTGGGGCTTATAGGTCATCGATACATGCTCAACTGGTGGCAGTACAGCGGCTCTGTCGGAGGTCGAGAAATGAAAGCCCGTTTCTATAAAGGCCCGACTCTCGACCTGATCCTTTCCACATCGCTGCAAATCCGCTTTGGTGTAGCTACCCCCAATGAATTGGGCACCGTGCTTGCCAATGGACTCAACAAACCCTTATTGACTGTTTCCACACCTGAACTGCAGGGCATGATTGTTTACGCGTTGGACGAAGACTGGTTCACCCGGCTGTGCGAGTCGGCTGAATTCACCGGTTGTCTGTCGCGCCTGCTGCACGCCGGGGAATCCTGGGTGCTCATCCAGCAGGTGATTTTGTCACCGGACCAGCTTCAACTGACACTTTATCGAAATAAGAACCTCTTCAAATACGATTTCACGACTGAAGAAGTGAAAGCCTGGACGGATGACCTCTTATCTTTACTCTCCATTGCAGAAACATCCTCCGCGCCGCTTGTCACAGCTGAACTTACCAACCTTGAAAAATCGGCCCGCTCGGGCAAGCTTACCCGGCGGGCAATATGGATCGTGATCGGTTTCTTCCTGGTGATTGGCGCCTGTTTTGGCTTGACGCTCTGGTTTTTGGTGAAATTCGCAGGTTGATCTGGAGATTAACTGAAACCTCAGAGGTTCTACTAAACAAAGATTTTCTCCGCGTGCTCGCGAACTATGCGCCCTCGAGCAGCTTTTGCGAGTAGGACCGCGGCTCCCCTGGCACTCCCCGGCACTTGCTGCCGGTGCAAGTGTGCAGCCTCATCGTCCTGATGTCCTTCGAGAGGGCAAGAGTGCGCCCCACCTGTCCCTCACTTTTTTGGGGGCGAGCTGCATTCGCGAGTGAGGTTGCAGCTTTGACCAATAAATCATAGCATTTACCTTTAAAGCAAATAATTCGTTTGTTTAGAAATTTTGGTGTTTTTTGTGGTTAAGCTAAAAAATGGTTTTCTTTGCGTGAGATTAAGAATTTACCTTTCCTTTATTCCATGACCCAATTTCGATCAGATTACCTTCCGGGTCCGCGATCAATGAAGCGTGCTGACCCCACGGCTCATCCCGTCCTGCGTATATCGGTGTTGCACCGGCCTTAACCACTCGGGTAAACTCTTTATCGGCTTCAGCGGAAGTTGGCAGGTCAATTGCAATCTCAAATGTGCCATTCAGTCCCTGGGTATAATCTGGGGTTTGGCCAAGTAGATGAGGCAGTTGTGCCCGTTCAAACATGGCAAAACGAACGCCTTCATGCTTAAATTCTGCGTGCGGTCCCTGTCCATCCCAATTGGTTTCAAAGCCGAGTACATCGCGATAAAAGGCAACCATTGCTTGTAAATCCTGGACGAAAATGCTAATAAAATCGATACGGGTTCCCATCTTTTCTCCTGATTAATCGTGATATCTCATCTCCCCGGCTTCGATGCGCACGGGCAAAAAGTTGGTTGTTGGCGGCAGCGGACAGGTCGCCCAGGGTGTGTAGGCGCAGGGCCAGTTGACCGCAGTGTTAAAGTCGAGTATGAGGGTTTCGCCCAGCGGCTTGAGTAGTGTCAACAGCCGTCCGCCTGGATAGGTGAGGTCTTTGCGGGTCTCGTCCACAAAACTGATAAGACCTTCATCGTCCGCGTCTTCAACCTGCAAAACAAGGTCTTGTCCATTTAATTTGAAATGTACCTCGCCCAACATGGCGCTTTGGTGCTGCGAACCGATCACGTCTGTGACCATGAAGGTCTTGGGCGGATCGTAAGGAATGAATGCTGCATTCAAACAAAATGCGGGGTTGACCGGAAAGTACTTGAATCCCTTGAAGTCTTTGACGGCTTGCGATTCAATATCCCAGGCGCGCAGCATGGCCTTGCCGCCCCGGCGAATCACCATCAGGTGAATCGAACCGGCTTCAATCAAGTCGGGGTCGTCGTCCATGTCAGCCTTCAAGGGGCGCATTTCTGCTTTTTGCCGGTTGAGCAGCACGCCATCCGCGGCATCAATCAGGCTGACCTGATCACCCTCCAGGTGCAGACATCCGCTGCGGTGATGAGGGAAGCCTGGCAGCACGATCTTGTTCGAGTCCGCACTGCCGAAGGAGTTGTCACCTTCCTCAAGCCAAAAAAGACCGGCTAACGCCAGCCAATTGCGTGGATTTTCGCGCACACGTTCGTCGCGTTTTTTACGGTTCTCAATGAGGGCTTCCATAAGGTGATTTCCAGTCATTTGGGTTCAAAATTGTTAATAATTTATATAATCGCTACAAAAAAGCCTTGTCAGAAAGACCCAAAATATTACACAAGAGTATACTCAATATTTGGGTAATTTCAGAAAAGGAGAAAAAATGCCCTTAACTTATTTATATATTGCTTTAGGCGCCATCGTAGTGCTCTTTCTGCTTTCGGGGATCCGTTTCATCCCGAACAACCGCGTCGGTATCGTTGAAAAACGATTCGGAGGTCGATCAGTGAAAGGACGTTTCATCGCCCTTCACGGAGAAGCTGGTTACCAGCCTGATCTATTGCGTGGTGGATTGCATTACCTGAT
>PNNU01000337.1 GCA_013824385.1 Anaerolinea sp. | reverse complement strand
GAGCTGTAAGAGCAATTCAGCTCTCACGCGCCACCATGACCACCATCAAACAGAACTTGTTCTGGGCTTTTATTTACAATATCATCCTCATCCCCGCAGCTGCATTGGGATATCTGGTTCCAGTGTTGGCGGCAGGCGCAATGGCTTTCAGCAGCGTATTCGTGGTAACCAATAGTCTTCGGCTGCGTACAAAGAAAATTTAGTCGCACATATATCAAGGAGTTTACAGGTGTTCATATCTAAAAATATCAAAGTAATAGCCTTATCCTTATTCGTCTTATCCGTATTTTTGGCGTCTTGCAGTGCACAACCGCAGGGCACAGGTACTTTTGCCCAAGTTCCAGCAGGTCTGGCATATGCCGAGGGGAATGAGATCTATTTCACCCATACTGAAGCGTCTGACCCTGGTATTGCTGAAAAATTGACCAATATGATGAAATCACCGGTCATTTATGTGCCTGCATTAGCTGATGTACCTGAATCGGCATTGGCCAAGGTTTATGTATTTGAAAATGGCCTAACAGGCAAAGGTCCGCTAGGGTTCCAACCGGATGTATTCAATAATCCCCCCAGCACTGACGGATATTCCCCCCTGCGTCAGATCATTTTGACCAAATGGGCGGATGGAGTAAAGGCAACCGAACTGAAGTCCGAGGCTGAAATTCTGCAAGCTGAAACGGATGGACAACTTACCATTACAAGGTCTGGGGTAGTTGTAAACATGCCTTTCCTCGTTTGGGATGGCGGAAAGAGATAGTATTAAATCAAATTATTAAAATGGGTTGCCATATATCGGCAGCCCATTTTTTGTGTAGCATAGCTTAGGAAAACGGCGTTTGTGATTAAAAGAACTCAACTTTTTATACGAACAACTTTTTTAATTCAGTGAATTGTAATAAATCGCAAAAAACCAGGTTAATTAATTGATATTTCATAAAAAAGAATTGTCTAGACAAAAAAGGCAGTCCTTTTTTGTTCTTAATAAAGATGCGAGTGGTAAAATTACCCCTAGTTTACGGAGGATAGGATGAACGACGACTTACAAAATAAAGCAATCAATACACTTAGATTTTTATCCGCGGATGGTGTGCAACAAGCCAACTCTGGCCATCCCGGGCTGCCCATGGGCGCTGCCGCCCTTGCTTTCACCATCTGGACAAAGCATTTAAAATTCGATCCGCAAAACCCTGATTGGGCTGATCGAGATCGGTTCATTCTTTCGGGCGGGCACGGTTCCATGCTGCTTTACAGCATGCTGCATTTAACTGGATTCAAAGTTTCGTTGGATGATCTGAAAAATTTCCGCCAGTGGGGTTCGATTACCCCCGGGCATCCTGAATACGGTTTTACTCCCGGCGTGGATACCACCACCGGTCCGTTGGGGCAGGGTCTTTCAAACGGCGTTGGCATGGCCATCGCAGAAGCCCACCTGGCTGCTGAATTCAATAAGGGCGATCAGAAAATTGTTGATCATTATGTTTACGGCATTGTAACCGACGGCGACCTGCAGGAGGGTGTTGCCAGCGAGGCAGCCTCTTTAGGCGGTCACTTGAAGTTAGGCAAGATCATTTATTGTTACGATGACAACCACATCAGTATTGATGGTTCCACTGCATTATCATTTACTGAGGACCGTGGAAAACGCTTTGAAGCTTATGGCTGGCATGTTTCTTATGTCAAAGACGGCAACGACGTGGAAGAAATTGACAACGCCATCAAGGCTGCCAAACTGGATCCGCGCCCGTCATTGATTGTCTGCCGCACACACATCGGATTTGGAATGCCCAATCGCCAGGATACATCCAAAGCGCACGGAGAACCGCCCGGTGATGATGAATTGAACGCCGCCAAACGCAATTTGGGCTGGCCCGAAGAACCGCGTTTTTACGTCCCCGAGGATGTAAAAGCGTTTTTCGTCAAAGTTGGAGAAGCAGGATCTGCCAGCAAAAAAGCCTGGGATGCATCCCTTGAAAAATACACCAAAACCTATCCTGATGAAAGCAATGAATTTACACGCCGCATGAGCGGCAAACTGCCTGCTGGATGGGAATCCGCTTTACCTGAATTCGCGGCAGACCCCAAAGGTATCGCCTCACGTGTGGCTTCCGGTCAATCTCTTAACGCTCTTGCCGCTGTTTTGCCTGAATTGATGGGGGGTTCCGCTGATTTGACCCCATCCAACAACACATGGCTCAAGGAATCCACCGCTTTCCAAACGGATAATCCGCTGGGGCGGTATTTGCATTTTGGCGTGCGCGAGCACGGAATGGGCGCTGTGGTAAACGGCATTGCATATCATAAAGGCTTGATTCCGTTCGGCGCGACTTTTTTGGTATTTACCGATTACATGCGCGGAGCCATCCGCGTGGGTGCATTCACGCATTTACAAACCATCTGGGTAATGACTCATGACAGCATTGGGCTGGGCGAAGACGGCCCCACCCACCAACCGGTGGAACACTTGGCCGCATTGCGCGCCATCCCGAACCTGACCGTCATCCGCCCCGCAGATGCAAATGAAACAGCACAGGCCTGGCGGGCTGCCGTCGAGAATTCTCACGGACCCACCCTGCTGGCTTTATCGCGCCAAAACCTTCCCACCGTGGACCGCAGTCAAATGGCTTCAGCCAGCGGTACTTTAAAGGGTGCCTACGTTCTGGCAGATCTCGGCAAAGGCAAGCCTGAATTAATCTTGATGGCATCAGGTTCAGAAGTGGATTTGATCCTTAAGGCGGGTCAGGAACTTGCCGCCGCGGGTCATTCTGTCAGAGTTGTTTCCTTCCCCAGTTGGGAGTTATTCGAAAAAACAGACCAATCCTACAAGGATAGTGTTTTAATCCCCGGAGTTAAGGCTCGTTTGGCCGTGGAATGCGGCATCGCTCAGGGCTGGGAAAAATTCACCGGCTTTGATGGCAAAATCATCGCCATGCCCGGTTACGGTGCATCCGCACCTGCGGCCATCTTAATGGATAAATTTGGTTTCACCATCAAGAATGTGGTTGAAACAGCCAAGTCACTTTTACATGCGGAGAAATAAAATGCGAATTGCAGTTGCTTGTGACCATGCCGGATTCCCATTGAAGGACGAAGTCATTGCCGTCCTCGAAGAAGCTGGATGCACGACCCTGGATTTAGGTACTTATAATCAGGAACCGGTGGATTATCCGGATTTTGCTGAAAAAGCAGGACGCGCCATTATCAATGGTCAGGCTGACCGGGCTGTCGTGATTTGCGGATCAGGTGTCGGAGCCTGTATTGCTGCAAACAAAATGAAGGGTGTATATGCTTGTAATATCAGCGATGTATATTCCGCCCGTCAGGGCGTGGAACACGACAACATGAATCTGTTATGTATGGGCGCCCGCGTAATTGGCGTTGAAATTGCCCGTGAACTTGTGAAGGCTTTTGTGTCAGCTAATTTTTCAACAGACGAACGCCATCGGCGCCGTGTAGGAAAGATATTAAAACTCGAAGCAAACGGCAAAAAAGAATAATTCAAATAACGTTAAGAAGTTAAGGATTCAGGTGACAAAGTGAACAATATCGATGCTCTCCATAAATTGGGACAATCCCTTTGGTATGACAATATTCAACGTTCCCTTCTGGATAACGGTGCGTTAAAAGGTATGATCGACAGGGGCGAAATTAAAGGGGTAACTTCAAACCCCAGCATTTTCAATAACGCCATCGCAAAATCCACGGACTATGATTCTGCGCTACAACCCCTGGCCTGGTCCGGGTTGACCGCCGAAGAAATCTTCTGGGAATTGGCAGTCAAGGATATTCAAGACGCAGCAGATTTGTTCGCTCCACTCTATGAAAAAACCGCCCACAAAGACGGATACGTCAGCCTAGAGGTCAGTCCATTTTTAGCCCGCGATACTCACGTGACCATAAATG
>PNNU01000336.1 GCA_013824385.1 Anaerolinea sp. | reverse complement strand
GGGATTGTTTTTTATTAAAAAGGAAGGTAACAAAATAATAAATTTCTAGAAGTATTGGTCTTTGGTTTCACGATAGTTTAAAAGGCCAGTGAAGTTTAAAAAGAGTTCATCCATAATTTCACGTTTTCGCTCAGAAAGATAATGAGCGACGATACTGCGGTCTTTGTTGCTCATGGTGATATTCATACCAATTCGCAGCAAATTGATACCTACAGACCTGCATTGCATCACGACACCCGTGATCTTGCATGCCGTTTTACTCGTAGGAAGAGTTAATAGTATTTGAAGCTTTGAATCCAACAATTTGTCTGTATTTTCAACATTGTTTTTATCAAGCAGAATACACATACCAGTTAGAGAAAGATCAAACAAATTTGCCTTGGCAATTTTCTTTCCATTGACCATCGAGACAAAAATCGGCAGACGAGGTTGCACCCGGTCAGACTGGCGGTCAATCCAGTCTTGATCCATTAAACGAAAATCATTTAAAATAAGCTTGCCTGAATAAACCAATAAATCACTCAACCGGCAGGATAGCGCCTTGTTGGATCGACTCAGTTTGATGAATAAGGGGTAGTTGAAATTACCCGTGCAGAAATGACTGATATTTGAACTTTGCGCTTCCACTTGATCCGGGGAGCAATCGCAAACAACCACGCTCTCTTTTAGCATCAACCCCTTGATCGGAATCTCGACATCCACAACCCTTTCTTTCTGAATAATGGAAGCGAGTTCATCTGAGGCTACGTCAAGTGCGATCGTTGTGACACAATCGCTGGTCAACATTTTTTCCTCCTGCCTAATTTTCCTTTCAATAATAAGTTGTCTAGACCAATTCATTTGTCATGATTGGAATTTAATTATAGCAATGGAATTTTGAAATACATTAAAATTTCTAACATTGCCATTAAACAGTTATAAAAATGTGGGATCGGACAGGAATATTCCAAAATATGTGACTTATAGCATTAAAACAAGAAATCCGAGTACACGGATTTCTTGTTATTGATAATTAAGAATTCAAAATCAAAAACAAAACAGCGGACTAATCATCCTCGCGTTCGCGCAGATGCGGGAAGAGCAGTACTTCGCGGATGGTGCGCCGATCCGTCAGCAGCATACACAAACGATCGATGCCCATGCCGAAACCGCCCTGGGGTGGCATACCATAAGACATGGCGCGCAAATAATCCTCATCCATCGGGTGGCGTTCTTCGTCTTCGGCCTTGTATTCGCGTCCCATCTCGAGAAAGCGTTGTTCCTGTTCAAAAGGATCGTTTAATTCAGTAAAGGCATTGCATAATTCCATCCCGCCGACAAATCCTTCAAAACGTTCCACTGTTGAAGGATCGCCAGGCCTGTTCTTGGCCAGAGGTGAGATATCGCGCGGATAATCATAGAGGAAAGTAGGTTGAATGAAGGTGGATTCAAGATATTCGCCCAACAGATAATCGATCAATTTTCCTCGAGCTTCACCCGGTTTAAACTTCATTCCTTTTTGCTGCATAACTTCAGCCAGGGGTTCGGCTGTAGGATATTGGTTAATGTCGATACCACAGGCATCAATCAACCCTTGGCGCAGATCCACACGCTGCCAGGGTGGATTGAAATCAATCTCGTGACCGTCATATGTTACTTTTCGGGTGCCCAGCACCTGATCACAGACGTGAGCAACAAATTGTTCTGTGAGTTCCATGACCTGCAAATAATCGGCGTAAGCCCAGTAGAATTCCAACTGGGTGAACTCAGGGTTATGTTTGTATGATACTCCCTCATTGCGGAAGTCGCGTCCAATTTCGTAAACGCGATCCAGGCCGCCAACGGTCAGCAGTTTGAGATAAAGTTCAAACGAAATACGCAAATAGAGGTCTTGTTTCAATTGATTGTGATGTGTGACAAAAGGTTTCGCCGCAGCACCGCCATAGATGGGCTGCAGAATGGGAGTTTCAACTTCAATAAAATCATGATCGTCAAAGAAATTGCGAATGGCTTTTACGATACCAGCCCGTGTGCGAAACACTTTACGCACATCTTCATTGACTGCCAGATCAGCATAACGCTGTCGGAATCGGGTTTCAGAGTCAGCCAGTGTGGCATGTCTCACCAGCACACCATCCACCATCTCGTCTTTGGCAGCTGGTAATGGTGTTATTGCTTTGGCCAACATCTTGAATTGCATTACTTGCAAACTGATTTCGCCTGTACGGGTCCGTACAACGTCTCCACTAGCCTGTATATAATCACCAAGATCGAAATAGTCTTTAAACTGAGCCATTGCTTCTTCTCCCAGCTCATTAATCCGAAAGAAGAGTTGGATGCGTCCGCTGCGATCTTCGATATGGGCAAATGCGAGTTTTCCCATGATGCGAGATGCACGTAAACGCCCCCCCAGAATAACATTTGAGACCGAAGTTTGACCGTCTGCTTCGGCTTTTTCAAACTTGGCTATCGCTTCACCGATGGAATGATTTACTTCTGTCCGGGTTGGAAACGGCTCCAGACCGTTGGCTCTCATTTCAGCGATTTTGTCAAAACGGATTTTTTCGAGATCAGTTAATTCCATATCATCCTTCTTTCAATAAAAAGCCTGCCCCGCGGGTTAGGGGAGCAGGCTTTCAGATTTTCGATCAGTGTGTTTTGCCGGCACTCGCAGTCAAGCGATCCCCATTCAACAGGTTAGCTCACCTTGAGAATCTTGATCAAAAAGGCACCAGCGGGTGCTTCCACTTGAACTTTATCACCTTCTTCGTGGTTGATAATGGCTTTCCCAAGAGGTGATTCGTTTGAAATCTTACCTTTAGCGGGGTCAGCTTCGGCAGCACCCACTACGGTATATTCTTCTTTTTCTTTGCTTCCTTCTTCTTGAATGGTCACTTTGGAACCGACCTGGACACAACCAGGTTGAATGGTCTTGTCATCAACGACACGAGCAGTGGCCAACAGTATTTCCAATTCTTTGATACGGCCTTCAACGAAGGCTTGTTCGTTCTTGGCTGCTTCAAGTTCAGCATTATCAAGCAACTCACCACCTTCGATTGCTTCATGCAAACGAACAGCGATTTGTTCTCGCTTGTCAGAACGCAAGAAATCTAGCTCTTCTTGCAGTTTTTCGAAACCTTCTCGTGTCAAAAATGAGGTAGGCATTGTGAGATTTTCCTTATATAAAAAAATTGATCAGTGCGTCCCCGGTCAACTATAAACAAAAACCACTCCTCGGGGAGCGATTTCAATAAAGTTGAGAGCGAAAACCAGTTCTCTCTCAATAGTTAGAATACTATAACATAAAAAAAATGGGTTTGCAAGTACCCTATCACCGAATAAAAGGAGAGAAATAATTTTTCATCATTTATTAATCTTCAATCAATAAAACTATTGGTACAATGAGGTGTGATTTGCGGAATTCCAAAACGAAACTCAACTCAGAACTTAGAGGATGGCGCATGGAACAAGCTCCAAGGTTTCCCTATGATTTTATTGATCAGGTGATTGTCTCTGAAGAAGAGATCAAAGCCAGGGTTGTAGAACTTGGTAAACAGATCGCCTCAGATTACAAAGACTCTCAAAACCTGGTTCTTTTGGGACTGTTACGCGGCAGTGTGGTTTTTATGACTGATCTCATGCGTAACGTTCACCTGCCAATGACCCTGGATTTTATGTCCGTTTCGTCTTACAGCGGATCTACCTCAAGCGGTTTCGTCAGGATTGATTCTGATCACAAAACCAATATCCAGGGGTGGGATGTCATTCTGGTGGACGACATTGTTGACTCTGGATACACCATCTCTACAGTTAAAAAACTATTGCTTGACCGCAAACCCAACAGCTTAAAAGTATGCGCCTTGCTTGATAAAGAAGAAAGCCACAAGGTGGATATAACCATTGATTATTACGGGTTTAAGA
>PNNU01000335.1 GCA_013824385.1 Anaerolinea sp. | reverse complement strand
GCCCCGAACGACAGCCTTGGTGATGATGCACGCGCCGGATTATTAGCCGATATTACCGAACTTGCGGCTGGAAAATTGGATGGTGTGAATCAGTTGGGTATCGATGGCATGAGCCTGGATGGAAAACTCTATGGTATTCCTGAAACCCTCAAAGCTGTTACCCTTTGGTACAACAAAGAACTTCTCCCAACTCCTCCTGCGACAACTGATGAATTGCTCAAGTTGATGCAAGACGGAACCGAAGTTGCTTTCGCCTACGGCTGCTACCACGACTATGGTTTCTTCAGCGCTTTTGGCGGCGAAATCTTTGATGCCGATTGGAAAGTTGTCGCTGATCAAGGTACCGGTGTAGTTGATGCCATGACTTGGTTAAATGACCTCTATCAAATCTCCAAGACCAATTCCTGGACTAAAACCGATTCTGATGGTCTTGCTCCCTTCTCTGAAGGAAAAGCTGTTGCCATCGTGAATGGTAACTGGGCAATGGGCGATTACAAAACCGCTTTGGGTGACAAGTTGGGTGTTGCACCATTACCCGCTGGCCCTGTTGGTCCTGCCAAACCCATGCTCGGTGTTGATGGTTTCTACTTCAATCCGAACAGCACCAATCAAGAAGCCGCTTTGACAGTTGCTCTTTACTTGACCAATGTGAAATCTCAAACAGTCATGATGACGGATGCCGGACATGTTCCAGTGCGTACTGACATCACCATCACTGATCCCCTAATCCAGGGTCTTGTTGACGCCTTCAATGTTGGCGCCACCATTCGCCCGCAGGTTCCTCAGTTAGGCCTCTACTGGTCCAACTTCTGCGGTACCGATCAAGTATACGAACAAGGTATTACACCTGATGCTTGGGTAAAAGCTGGAGCCGAAGCAGCAAACAAGTAATTTGAATTAATCTGGCAACAGGGTGACTCCTTGTTGCCAGAGTTGGTAGTCAAAGCAAATGGAATATCTTCCATTTGCTTTGACATTTCAAAATGTTCCGAATATCATAATAAGAGGGACTGATGGCAACGATTTCCGTACGAGTAAAACGAAAGTTCAATTTTCGGAAGTCATTTCTTCCATATTTATACTTATTGCCAGCTTTTATCGTTTTAGGTGTGATTACTTTTTACCCATTAATTTATCAGGTGATTATTTCTTTCACTGATTTTCAAACCAAAGATCTTTTATTAGGTTTAAATTCTCCCAAACTAAATCAAATAGGTCTTCAAAATTATATTGATATTATTACTGGCGGCTTGCCAGTTCAAAATTTTGAATTTTTCAGGGTTTTGACTTTTAACATTTGGTGGGCGCTGACAAATGTTATGTTACACGTCCCGGCAGGTGTGTTAATTGCAGTTTTATTGAATGTTAAAGGCATCTGGTTTAAAAAAGTATATAGAGCCCTATATGTTTTACCTGTTGTGATTCCAACCATCGTTGTTGCTACAATTTGGCGAAATATTTTTGATGAGCAATACGGTGCAATGAATCAGGCGTTAACATTTATCTCCCAAATATTTGGAAATGTTGATCCAATAAAACTCAGGTGGCTTTTTGAATATAAACCCCCCATATCCTGGTTATTACCCAATGGACCTTTGCCTTTAGCTTATTACGCTATGATGATCGCCAATTTCTGGCTGGGTTGGCCGTTTATGGTTTTGGTTGCAACTGGATCATTGCAGAGTATTCCGAAAGAACTTTATGAGGCCGCATCAATTGATGGAGCATCCAAGGGTTTTCAGTTCTGGAATATAACTGTGCCATTGATAAAACCGGCCATGATTCCAGCTGCGGTATATGGTTTCACAATGTCGTTTAATTTATTTAATTTTGTATATTTCATGACTCAAGGTGGTCCGGCAAGATCCACTGAAATCCTGGTTACTTTTGCCTATGACCTCGTCAGGAATTTGAGACTCTATGGTGCTGCGGGAGCATTTTCTGTGATCATTTTCTTTGTGGCGCTCACAATTTTCTTGATCACTAATCGCATAACCAAAGCCACAGAAAGTTATTCGGAGTCATAAAATGACAACTCAAACGGAAGAACCAAAAAAGAAAAATTTCCTTATTCGTTTCTTGACCATGGATACATCAGGCAGTAAAGGCGGAAGCGATAAATTACCTTTATGGCGTCAATTGGGCATCCAGCTCATCTGTTTGTTGATCACGATTGAAGTGATGTTTCCGATCATGTACATCATTACATTATCGTTTAGTTCAAAATCAACCAGACCTTCCAGTTTGGAGTTGTTTCCCAAGGAAATATCGCTGGTTGCTTATCAACAAATATTAACAAGACCTACAGCAAATCCAGTAACCTTTCTGGAATTACTAAAGAATAGTGCAGTACTTTCGATATTAGTAGGATTGGCTGCATTATTAGTTGCAGTTACCGCTGCATATGCCTTTTCAAGGTTTAAATTTAAACTAAGGCAAATATTAATGGTTATGGTTTTTATTCCGCTGTTGATGCCAGCAGTGGGTCTGGTAACACCATTATTTTTGCTGATGAACAGTTTTCAAATCAAAACTTGCGCAGATGGAGCAATGATAATACAACCCTTCACTGCGTGTGATCCTGGGGTTGCAGCAAAGCTTTTGTTTAATTTACGGGATTCATTAATTGGTGTTGGAATTGCCATGATTTCGACAGCCCTGCCTTTTGCAGTTTGGAATCTAAAAGGTTATCTGGACACCATTCCACATGAACTTGAAGAAGCTGCGGCCATCGATGGGGCTGATCCCAACCAGGTATTCTTCCAGATCGTTATTCCGCTGGCGGCTCCTCAACTCGCAGTAACTTTCTTCCTCGGGTTTATTGGACATTGGCAGGAATTTGTTCTGCCCTGGTTGTTCCTGACTCAGCCGAAGGATTATACTTTAGCCATGACGCTCTATAACATGACCGGGCAATATGCTAATTCCATTCCATGGAATCGATTTGCGGCTATGGCAATTATTGTGGCGTTGCCTGTTGCAATTGTGTATATTTTGCTGCAAAAGCAGATTGTCAATGGGCTCACAACCGGCGGCGTAAAAGGATAAGAATAATATAAAAGGCGGTCGAAAGACCGCCTTTTCCATCCAAAGGCTACTTTCATGAGATTTAGGATTATATTCATAATCACAGCCATATTGATATTTGTGGTGAGTTGTAGCAATCCATCATTACAGACAGCAACGATTTCTGAAACACAAGTCTTTACTGAAGAAGTGGTTCCAGAATCTCCCTGGTGGAAAACCGCGATTTTCTACGAGATATTTGTGCGCAGTTTTAATGATAGCAATGGTGATGGAATTGGTGATATTACCGGAATCATCGAAAAATTGGATTACCTTAATGATGGAGATCCAAACACGAATACTGATCTAGGCATTAATGCCATCTGGTTGATGCCAATCAATCCGTCGCCTTCATATCACGGATATGATGTTCTGAATTATTACGCCATCAACCCTCAATATGGCACAAAGGTTGATTTCGAGCGACTCTTACAAGAAGCTCACAAACGGGGAATCAAGGTCATCATTGATCTGGTTTTAAATCATACTTCCAGTCAGCATCCATTCTTTGTTGATGCCCGTTCAAGTGACACATCTCAATATCATGATTGGTATGTCTGGTCTGATATTGGAAAAGGCAATTATTGGCACGAAACAACTGTAGGAAATGTTCAAGAAAACTATTATGGTTATTTTTGTGATTGCATGCCTGATTTAAATTATCTAAACCCCGAAGTGACACTACAAATGGAAAAAGTAGTCAGTTATTGGATCAGTGAAATTGGGGTTGATGGTTTCAGAATTGATGCAGCAAAGCATTTAATTGAAGACTCAGATAAAGTTGAAAACACGCCTCAAACCCATGATTGGTTCAAACAGTTTTATACATTCTACA
>PNNU01000334.1 GCA_013824385.1 Anaerolinea sp. | reverse complement strand
ATTGCACGGACGATATTGCACCATGCCTGGGGATTAACCAATGAACGCCATCCCTTTGAAACCCTCGCCATCTGCCTCCTACCCGATCACATCCATTGCATCTGAAAACTACCCGATGGCGATGCGGATTACTCAACCCGTTGGAAAGAAATTAAACGCCATTTTTCATTGGATTATTCAAGAGAAATCGGACCCGGCGAGGAACGCAACCCTTCTCGCCAAAAACAAAAAGAAACCGCCATCTGGCAGCGCCGTTTTTGGGAACACACCATCGAGGATGAAGATGATTTTAATGCCCACCTTGATTACATCCATTACAACCCCGTCAAACACGGATATGTTGAGAATCCTTCCGATTGGCAATGGTCCACTTTTCAACGATATGTGAAAGACGAAATCTATGATAACAAATGGTGCGGAGGAGATATAGGGAAACTTGATCTGTTGGAGTTTGAATAAATATTTTCCGGTGGGTTCAACAACCGAACCCACCTACCTACTAAAAGCAAAGGAGTATAAAAAATGAAAACACCCAAAATAGTTAAACAGATTATTTTCCTATCTGGTTGCATATTGACTCTTTTTGTTATATTTGTTGTGGTTGAAGTAGTGATTAGGGTAAATTATGCAAAAGAATATCGACTTCTTGAAATAAAAGAAGAGCAAACCATACTTAATATTGTGTCAAAAAAAACTGGAGAACAATTTGATGATTGGCAATCTCTACGGGAATATGTTTATTGTGGTGATCTGATAAAAAAGGGGATGACAAAAGAACAGGTTGAAGAATCTCTTTCTTTAATTGGAGAAATTCGAATCGGACCAGATTATATTGAATTCAAGAATGAATACCTTTTTGATAATTTATCACCAACGTTTTTTTCCTATGTAGATGGAGAACTCGACTCATGGTGGAGAGCAACCGGTGAATTTACAAAGGGAGGAGATCCTATGGCATCGTGTCAAACACTATAGTTTTCAATTAAACACACTTCGAATCCAAAACATCAATTGTTTTGCCAACCGATTGCCCTTTCGTACGATTTATACGCAGCCTCGTAGGGTGGGTTCGTACTTTGAACCCACCTTTACCTTTTATCCCTCTTGACGCCACAGAACATTTGTGCTATTTTATCAATTGCCGTTTTTTTATTCAAGATTACTCGTGACCGCATAAATTCGGCTAGCTATCTTGAACCTTAAAACAGAACGATATTTTCCAAGCCTTTGTGCATAAAAACAATTATTTGTTTTGATGATTTCTTCATCTTTTTATATTTACTAATGATTTGTTTTTATTTGTTTCCAATTTTTCCTAACAAAGAAACAATTATTCTTAATAATAATTGGTGGGTTCAAACCCCGAACCCACCCTACGACTAACCCCAATATGAGACCTACCCACCACCCCCCATATCTGGTATAATTCTTGGCTGTGACTCGACCAATCTGCGGGGTTATCCTGCGGATATGGAGACATAAATTCAAACAGGAGAAACTGTCATGCCCTTAACAAAAGAAGTAAAATCCGAAAAGATTGCTGAATTCCACGTCCACGATACGGATACAGGTTCAGCCGCAGTGCAAATCGCCCTGCTCACCACTCGCATCAAACAGCTTACCGAGCACATGCGCAACAACAAGAAAGATACATCATCACGTCGCGGTCTGCTCCAAATGGTCGGAAAGCGACGCCGGTTGCTGGCTTACTTGCGCCGAACTGATTTTCCCCGCTTCGCAGCCATCACCGAAAAGCTTAGCATCCGCACAAAGTAAGGCCTAACTTAGACGAGTAGGTGGCAATCACCACCTACTCGTTTTGATTTATGCCTGCTCCGCGGAACCGTAGCCGCCGGTTGGGTATTGAAAAATGGTGAGGACGCCACCCGTCCCCGACAGTTTTCAGTTCCTGACTGGGCGGAAAATGAAAGGAACTTATATGAAACCAGAAAGCAAGAAATTTATCACCACTGTCGGTGGACGTCCCCTGACGTTCGAAACCGGCAAATTGGCAGCCCAGGCCGGCGGTTCAGTAACCGTCCAGTTTGGTGACACAGTTGTGTTTGCAGCTGCCACCATGGGCAACGAACCCCGCATGGGACAAGACTTCTTCCCCCTGACCGTTGAATACGAAGAAAGAATGTATGCCGGCGGCAAGATTCCTGGTTCCTTCTTCCGACGCGAAGGCCGCCCCGGCACCGATGCCATCCTCGTTTCACGTTTGACCGACCGCCCTCTGCGTCCCCTGTTCAACCAGGCCATCCGCAACGAGGTTCAGGTCATCATGTTCTCCCTCTCTGCTGATACCGAGAATCCCCTGGATGTCTTGGCCATCAACGCAGCCTCCGCTGCCTTGATTATCTCTGATATCCCCTGGGGTGGCCCTGTGGGCGCCGTCCGTGTTGGACGCGTCAACGGTGAGTTTATCCTCAACCCGACCTACGCCCAGATTGACGAAGGCGACATTGACCTGCGCATCGCAGGCACCTCTGACGCCATCCTGATGGTGGAATGCGGTTCCCTTGAAGTGGACGAAGAAGCCATGGTTGCTGCCCTGCTCTGCGGACATGAAGCCATCAAGATCATCTGCGAAACTCAACTTCAAATGGCCAAAGAAATTGGCAAGACCAAACGAGAAGTTCAGCTCTTCACCCTGGATGAAACCATCGCCGAGAAAGTTTACAACCGCGCTTCACACGATATTGATGAAGCCCTCGAAGCCCCTCATACCAAACATGAACTTCAAGCCGCCCTGGATGTTTTACGCGATTCCGTGGTGGTTGAATATACTGACCCCGAAGATACCGAACAGGTTTCTGCTTACAAAGATGCCTTCGAAGAAACCCTCAAACGTGTGGTTCGTTCACGCATCCTTGATCAGCACAAACGTCCTGATGGCCGTAATGTGACCGAAATCCGCCCGATCTGGTGCGAAGTGGGCGTCAGCCCTCGTGCGCATGGTTCAGGTCTTTTCACCCGCGGCGAGACCCAGGTCTTGACCATGGCCACCCTTGGCACCCCCAAGGAAGCTCAAGAGATCGATACTTTATCACCCAACGATACCAAACGCTACATGCATCACTACAACTTCCCACCCTATTCCACCGGTGAAGTCAAACGCATGGGCGGACAGTCACGCCGCGAGATCGGCCACGGCGCCCTCGCCGAACGCGCCCTCCTGCCCGTGATTCCATCAGAAGCAGATTTCCCCTACACCCTGCGCCTGGTTTCAGAAGTGCTTGCCTCAAACGGCTCTTCCTCCATGGCTTCAGTGTGCGGTTCCACCCTCGCTCTCATGGATACCGGTGTGCCCATCAAGGCCCCTGTAGCCGGTGTGGCCATGGGTCTCATCAAAGAAGACGACAAGTTCGTAGTCCTCACTGACATCCAGGGCGCTGAAGATCACCTCGGCGACATGGATTTCAAAGTGGCTGGCACCGCCGCAGGCATCACTGCCCTGCAAATGGACATTAAAATCAAGGGTATTACTGCCGAGATCATGACCCAGGCATTGGCTCAGGCCAAGGTTGCCCGTCTCTTCATTCTCGACCAAATGTTGGATGTCATCCCCGTCCCACGGCCTGAACTGCGCTCCTTTGTGCCTCGCATCACCACCATGAAGGTGCCTGTGGACAAGATCGGCGCCATCATCGGACCTGGCGGCAAGATGATCCGCGCATTGCAGGAAGAAACCGGCACCAAGATCGATATCTCTGACGACGGTACTGTCTTTATCGCAGCCACCGACGGCAAGAGTGAAAACGAAGTCCGCGAACGTATCGCAGCCTTAACCGAAAGCGCCCAAATCGGACGCATCTATACCGGCAAGGTCGTGCGTGTGGCTGATTTCGGCGCCTTCGTCCAGATCCTCCCCGGCATCGATGGTATGGTTCACATCTCCCAACTCGACACCGA
>PNNU01000333.1 GCA_013824385.1 Anaerolinea sp. | reverse complement strand
GGATGCGCTGATCGCATTGGACATCGAACTCCCTGCAGGCGTTCAAATTGATTCCCTAGAATCAGACTTCGCGGAATTTAACCTTGAACGCTGCAGAGATTGCGAGTGGTGGTTTGAAGCAGGGGAGTTGGTAGACGAGGACGGCGCGAAGTGGTCGGCTGACCGGATTGCCGGGAAGATTTAGCGTGAAGAAACCGATTTCTTTTTTCGCTTCCCTTATTTTGCCCGATGCAATAAAATTATTATTACTTGCCGGGGAGGAAAGTTATAAATATGTCAAACTTAACCGTACTTGATGTTTTGAAATGGTGTTGGGACAGAATTAAAGAGTTTGTTTCAGAGGTGTGGTTTATCTGGATCGCTCTAGTCGTTACTATCCCCACATCTCTAATAATAAGAGATGGTAATTTTTCATCCTTTCTTGTTTATGATAGTGCCGGTAAATATTTAGGATTAAACCAAGACCGGGTGTTGTTGGTTCTAGGGTTGGCTTTCCTGGCAGCCGCATTTGATTTTATAAAGAAGCAAAGAGCTAAGAAAATTCAAGCACAAAAAATGTTTTTAGAGATACAGGAAGCCAGAAAAGAACTGGATTCGCAATATGATTACGCTTTCAGTTACTCCAGCCTTTCTGTGTTCAATCTTCACGCAGTGGCCAACAAAGGACTGCAACCTACACTAAGATACGTTGAGAAGATTTTAGACAATATCACTGAGGTTACTCGCCTAATTCTCGAAGCCAACGAAATTGAAAATGGAAAAATGCTCACCGCAAGTCTTATGGTCAAGCAACCAAAAAATGAGTTAGACCTACTTAAATGCACGCTGAAAACATATGCTTTTGGTCCTGAACGCCCTGATCGACACGCGCTAGATCTCCCTTTTTTCAACTCGAAGGAAGATTTGGATAACGCGAATCCACTTCCTGGAGCGCCCACTGCGTTCTGCAAAGAAAGGGTTGAATATATCGACAACACCAAAGATGAAAAATACGCCAGCGCTTTTCCCAATGCCGCATATAACAGTTTCATATCAATACCTATTACTGAGAATGAAAGTGATGGTGCGTTTTTTGCGGTATTAAATATTGACAGCATTAACATAAATCAGTTTGTGGATAAGGGTTTCTTTTCGGTAAAGATATATCCCGCACTGAAACCAATCATTGCTTTAATAAAGATTTTACATAAATTTGGTCAGATATAGTATATAATGAGCGTGAAGCTCCATGGAGGAGGAACAAATGAGAAAAGCGAATCTGCAAACTCAAAAAAATTACAAACCCGAAACAGTTGATCCGATTGTGCGAGATCGAATATTAAGCAGCATCATCAGCTCGTCAACTGATCGTCGCCGGCTGTCTCTTGATGAATTTGAAAGACTTGATCCGCAATCACCAAGCCACCGGCAAGCCATGCCAGCGAACTGCGTACCTGTTGGCGCGACACACTAACAAAACTTTTGAAACTTCCTGAAAACGCTGGCTTATGCTGGCGTTTTTTGTTACCTGTTTCCGAAAAGACTTTTCACAACAGATTAACCTGTTTTCGGGGGATAAATGGATACTTTTACCGTAGAAAACGATTCTAGGGTTTCTTGTGGGTTTCCGGTAAACATTCCGCGAGCTGACCCCTCCATAATTCAGAGGGCTTTTTGTTCACACTGAAACACAGTCTTACTTCTGGCCGGCAAACTGTTGGCCGCCCTCAAACGATTCATGCAACGTCAGTACGATCATCGCGGCCCGGGAGACCGTAAGCTGCTCCAGCAATCCGCTTTCTTTCAGGGCTTTCAAATGCCGGTTGCGATCTGCCGGCGCGAGAGATCCAAGGGATTTATGAAGATACACATCGCCGTACTTGTCGGTGGGTTCGTAGGTTTTTCTGGCCAGCTCGTAAGCTTCAATTTTGCCAGACAGCAATTCCAATTCCTTGCCGCGCACCTGGAACCATTCAACCTTTGTTTTCTTGCCCGCAGCGTCCTTCTGGCCGGTGGCCACAATATCACCAGGTTCAAGACCTTCGATGACCAGCAATCCGTCTGTGCCGAGGTTGGCGTCACCAATCCATTCTCCCCATGTGTATTCGCCCTTAATGACATTTGAAAAATCAACTTTTGCAATCCACGGTTTGGAAAACCGCTTCGGGGTAAAGTGATCCGTTTTGATTTCGATTTTGATCGCCATAAAATTTGACCTCCCAATAATCATGCTCAAAAAAAGTATACAGCGCCGGCATGGATTTTCATTAACAAAAAGGAAAGGAATTTCATTGCCAAACTTTGTGTCCTCATTGCCAAACTTTATGACACAACAATTATTTTCAGAATCTTAAAAATATACCCCCCTCCAACTTTTTATACCTATTCCTTCTTACAATCTACATTGTATTAAGCTATTTTGAGGCTTTAAAACGGCGTTTTGGGACGCGCGCTTGGCATCAGAATGGCTTTTAGTACAGTGCCAAACATTATGTCACGACCAAAACGGCTTGCCATCTTGCATGTTGTAATCCCTCCCCTGTTGTGTTATAATCTTACCAGTAAGATAAACAAGGAGACGACCAATGAACGCATTAGCAACCACTCGAATGTCCTCCAAAGGACAAATAGTAATTCCTGAAAACATTCGGAAGCGATTGAACCTCATTGAAGGTACTCAATTTGTGGTCGTGGGAGAAAATGGCGTAGTGATGCTTAAGACTATTGAAACGCCGGTTATTAGCGATTTTGACGACCTGATCCAGCAAGCGCGCGCTCAGGCAAAAAGCGCCGGCCTGAAACAGTCTGATATTTCCGATGCAATCAAAAAGGCTCGTGGTCATTAGTGAAAGTAGTCATTGACACCAATATTTTTATTTCTGGCGTTTTCTTCAGCGGAGCGCCGTACCAGGTACTCCAAGCGTGGCGTGACCAAAAAATACAGGTCGTGATTTCTCAGGAGATCATTGCAGAGTACCGGCGCGTTGGTGAAATCTTCGCACAAGAACGACCTGGTGTTGATCTCTCCAAAATGTTGGACTACTTATTCCAGAATGCCGTGATCTATGAAGCGCCGGCACTGCCAGAACCAGTCTGTACGGACCCGGACGACGATAAGTTTTTTGCATGTGCGCTGGCCAGTGGCAGCCAGTTAATTGTTAGCGGAGATAAGCACCTGCTTAAAGCATCGGGGTATCACGCAGTAGAAGTATTAAAGCCTAATGAGTTTTTGGATAAGTTTCTGGACTGATCCTTTACATAAGAGGGGCTATAGATTGATAATGTCTGATGGTATAAGCTGGATCAGCCAAGTAAAGTATAGGTTGTTTAATAAATTTCCCTATCCCGACATGCCTTTCGTAAAAATAGAGGATGGCTCAATATTTTGGATCGATTTCGTAGACCAAAAACCATCACATATTAGCATTGGCAAAAACGCAAGACATTGTGGATTAATTAAGTTGCTTTGGAAAAATGAAACCCTTGAAATTTGGGATATTAATTTGTTTCCCAAATATCGAGGTAAAGGGTTGGGAACACAACTTCTCAATTGGTTGATCTTCTATGCGCGAAAAGAAAAAATGCAGGAAATTTGGGGGCTGGTGGTTCCAGAGGATGAACAAGATTTTGATCGTTTGATGGCCTGGTACTTATGCCATGGCTTTCAGAGAGAATCCCCATCGGGCAAACGCATACGCATGATGTTGTGACTTCCTCTACAAGCCTTTCTGACAGCCTTTTGACGTATAAATGGCCAAATTCTTGTTAAAAACGATTTTTGGGCTTCCTGTGGGCATCATTTCGGCGCGTAGTTGGTATCAGAAACAAAAGTGCACTGCTACCTGAGGGGGGCAGGCAACCGCGCACATGGATATTACCCGGATTCCACGTCGCCGAATCAAACTAAATGTGAAATATGATTACTAGCCCCACTTTATGTATAAAAAGGGT
>PNNU01000332.1 GCA_013824385.1 Anaerolinea sp. | reverse complement strand
GGCCGTCCGGATGCAAAGTTTTCCTCTTCGTTGATGAGAGATAAGGGTAGGTTGTTGGTGTTCATGGTTTCTCCTGTGAAGACTGGTAAAGCCAGCACTTCACGCTACGGCCATCCACTTGATAAACGGGAGGTTCCTGGCAGCAGCGATCAAATTTCTTTGTACAACGTTCCATAAAACGGCAGCCTTGAGGTAGATTAACCAAACTCGGAGGCTGTCCTCCAATGTGCTCCAGTTCATGCTTACTATGCAGGTGTGGCACACTGGCCATCAATTTTTGTGAATAGGGGTGAAGAGGGGCGACAAAGAAGTCACGGGCGGAACCGGTTTCGATCAACTGACCGGCGTACATTACGGCCACTTCATCGGCCAATTCACTGGAGGTGGCAATGTCGTGGGTGATGAGGATGAAACTTGTGCCCAGCTCCTGTTTAATGCGTTTTAGCACATTGAAGATGTTGGCCTGGGTGAGAACGTCCAGGGCAGAAGTGGGTTCATCAAGGATGATCAAACTGGGGGAAGTAATCAGCGCCATGGCGATCGCCACACGCTGGCGCATACCGCCGGAAAGCTCAAATGGATAACGGGACAGAAAATCCGCGGGTACACCCACATGTTTGAACATTTTCAAAGCCATTTGAATGGCTTCTTGCTTGTTCACACCCAGGTGGATCATGGCGGGTTCATAGACTTGCTCCCCGACGCGGATGACGGGGTTTAGTGAGTTCATAGCTGCCTGTGGCACCATGGACATTTGCACCCAGCGAACCTGCTGCCGGAATTCTTCATTGCTTAGCGGCATCACATCCTTTCCGTTGATCAAAACCTCGCCGCTGTAAGAAACCACATTACGAGGTAAAAGGCGCAGGATTCCACGGGCAAGTGAGCTTTTTCCGCAGCCTGATTCGCCGAGGACCACCACGGCGCGGTGCTGTTTAAGTTCGAGGTTAACGCCATCCACGGCTTGAACGGCTCCGTGGGTGGTACGGAAATGCAGTTTCAGGTCTTTAACTTGCAGCAAAGTGGAGTTATCCATATTAAGCCTCTCTCAAGCGTGGGTTAAAGATGCGATCCAGGGCAAAACCAAGCAAGGCAAAGGCTAAACCAGTAAACATCAAGAGAATGGCTGGTTCCAGAATCCAGTAATATTGACCCTTATACAGGGCTCCGTTGACGAAGGCGTCGTTGATCAACTTGCCCCAGGTGGGTAGAGTTGGGTCGCCAAGCCCCAGAACGGCCAGAGAGGCTTCAAGAAAGACAAAGGTAGGCACTGAAGATACCAGACCGGGGATCAGGGTCGGAATCATACGCGGGATCAAATACATCAAGATCAAGCGGCGGTTGCTGGCACCGTAGGCTTTGGCAGCTTCTATGTAAGTGGATTCCTTAACCTGCATAAAGGCGGCACGCAGAGATTTGATCTGCCCGGTGAAAATACTCAGCAGTACTGAAACCCCCAGGATCACCCAAATGCTTCGGCTGTAAAAAGTGCCCACCATGACCAGAATGGAAAGGAAAGGCAGCACCAAATTGACTTCAGTGATGCGTTGAATCAATCCGTCCACCCAACCGCCGTACCAGGCGCCGATGGCTGCAAACACCATGGTTAGTACGGAAGTTCCCAGAGCAGCCAATAACCCGAAGGCCAGAGCTACAGGCACGCCCCAAAGTAGAGCGAGCCGCAAATCGCGACGGTAGATATCAGTGCCGGCGATACCGTACACCTGGCCGTGCATCACAAATTCCGCGTTAACGGTGGATTCTGATTCCCAGGCGACGGCAGACAGGATCACCTGATATTTACCCTTAATCGGGGCAGTGTTGTTTTCGTCCTTGCCCAAAAAAAGTGCGACCTGTGGATCTTTACCCATTAATTTCAATTTAAGTTTTTCATCTTGAGAAAAGCGATAGGTCGAGGATGAATCTAATATCATATCGCCGATCCGAACCTGTTGGCCTTCAGGCGTCATCCATGATATTGAGAGGAAAGGTTTCTTGGTCCGATAAGTGGATTCGATGTAGAACATCATATCCTGCGGAAAAGCATCGTATTGATAATCGAAGGTATAGGTCATGGTGATAAGACTGCTGCCGTCGCTTTTTGTATCCACTGTGCGTTGATAATCGCTGTTGGATTCGTTGATCACAAACGAGACAGGTTTCTTTTCTTTGGTAAACCAGTTAAACCATGCTGGAGGAACAACTTTTGGGTTCTGGTACCAGACATCTTCTCCGCCGCGCCACAAGGCAATAGCTTGTGAATAAGGAATAGTTATCATGGCGTAAGCTGCAACAAATAACAAGATACAAATCATCACCAAGCCGATTACCGCGGAGGGATAGCGGAGCATTTCTTTGAGCGTGCGTTTTGCGGTTTTCATTAAGACTACCCTCCCACTTTCACACGCGGATCTATCAAGACATAGACGATATCAAGCACAAACACAGTTATCGCCAGCAAATACGCAAAGATGATGGTGTCACCAACGATAACCGGTACATCATAAAGGCCGATCGCAGTATAGAGGGTGCGTCCCAAGCCGGGCCATAAAAACACGGTTTCGGTTATGGTGGCGCCTGTCCAGATGCCAATTAGACTGAGCGCAAAGGAAGTAACAATGTTGGGAAGGGTTGGCCGCAGGATGTATTGTCTTTCGATATCGCGATCCACGACACCCTTGGCTTTTGCCATTTCGACATAATCTTCACTGGAATAAATCAAGAAAAATGTCCGCCAGGTGTAAATGCTCAAGAAAAAGCCGCTTAAGATTAATGACCCGGCTGGCAAGATCAAGTGCTTCAATACACTTAAGGTGTAAAGCCATTTATTGTCTGGAGGAGGAGAATCCACCAATCCACTGAAGGGGAGGACGCGTAAAATTGCCGCGAAAATAAGTATTAGAAATATTCCATAAAACCAGGGTGGTGCTGAAGAGGTCGGAGAAAGGGCTATGGTAACCTTATCCCAAAAGCCCCCATACTTGCGTGAGAGGTTCAGGGCGATAAAAACGCTTATAAAGAATAGACAAAATTGAGATACTCCCATCAATAACAAAGTTGAAGGCAGCCGTTCCATCAGAATGAGGCGAACCTGTCTTGATCCGCTGTCTGAAGTCATAAATAACGCATTGCCCAGGTCGAGTTTGAGAGCATTTCCAAGATATCTGAATGAACGGATGACGAAGGGGGTATTCAACCCGACACGTTGTTCTTCAATTGCAACTGCTTCATCAACCATTGCCTTGCGATCTTCGGTTTCCATTAACCTGTAACCAACATTGCTAACCAATTGCGTAAGCACTTGTTCTCGTATCTTTGCTCGCATAATGTTATCAACATATCCACCCATGTTTGCAATCATGATTGTGAGAAAAATACCTACGATTACTGTTAGAAATAAAGTTACCAAACGAGTACCAACATATGAGAGCACTCGTGTTAGGGTGTTCCATTTTTTTCCATTTTTATAATCGTTAGGTGTATCCTGAGATTCGACAGTCATTTGCATCCCTCAATAAGAAGTCCAGGCAGGGAGTTTTTCCCTGCCTGGAACTATCAAAAAGTTGATTATGGGGCTAATGTAACAAAGTTGAGACTGGAGAAGGTCGGGATGGCTACGACCGTTGGAACCACAGCAACCGTAAGTTTATTCGAGCCGGTGACCAATTTTTCAGTCATCTCACTGGTGAGAACAACCTTATATTGACCTTCTGTTACCAACTCGGCTGGATTTACGGCCACAATGTTATTGTTGGCGTCAAACACCAGGAATTTTACAGATTTAATATCTGCGGTTGGATAGGGAGCGTCATTCAGTGTTACAGATACTGAGAATTCAGCTTCTTCACCAATCGTGACCTGGGCAGGGCCATCAAGAGCGACAGTAGCGATCTTGGGTGATCCAAAGCCAGACCATCTGTCAGCCATATCGGGATAA
>PNNU01000331.1 GCA_013824385.1 Anaerolinea sp. | reverse complement strand
AATTCTGAAATTGAAGAGATGTGAATCAATCCTTCAATTCCTTCTGGCAGACGTGCAAACACTCCAAAACGCTGAATCGCAGTAACCTTGGCTGTAACCACATCACCTTTTTGATGATTTTCCTGTAAAGTATCCCAAGGATTTTCGTTTAAGCGTTTGATACTCAATGCGATGCGCGCAGTGGATTCATTAACCTGCAAAACCATCACATCCACAGATTGCCCAATAACAAACAAAGTCGAGGGTTGTTCCACTCTACCCCAGGACAATTCAGAAACATGGACCAAACCTTCTACACCACCCAGGTCGACAAATACACCAAAGTCAGTAACATTGGTCACCAATCCGGAGGTATGCACTCCTGGTTTTAGCGACTCAAAAAGCTTCTTTCGTTTGCCTTCTCCTGCTTGTGCGGCTCTTTCAGAAAGGACGACTCTTTCGCTTGCTGGTTCACATTCAATTACTTTCAAACTAAGTGAGCGGCCTTCATATTTAGCGAGTTCTTCTTGCCTCACATCCTCATCGGTATCGGTGGGTAATTCCACGAGATGGGATACAGGAACAAACCCCTGGATTCCTTCTCCTTTTACCAATAATCCTCCGCGATTGAAACCATAAACATCCAGTGTAATGACTTCATCATGAAGGAAAATATTCTTCACATGTTCCCAATTGGTGCAGATGCTGCTGGAATTGGATTGATTGTTTCTTGAAATGGCATCAGCCTTTTCAGATATGATCGCATCTTCATCAGCCAGAACTGAAGCCCACCAACCTTCATCAGGTTCCGGGTTCATACTGGAACTACCGTTTGATCCACTTTTTTCCCTCATTATTACAGCTCCCTCCTGGGTTAATACAAAAAACTACTCATTTATTGATCCAATACATTTCAATTCCATCTGAACAATTGTATTGGTAATAACTTCAATTGCTACACGTTGCTTTCGATAAAGATCTGCCTCTGAAAGCGCCAGTTTCATGGCGATTTCCTTGACTTTCTTTCCTTCAAGAAATTTTAACTCTAGGATATTATACAATAACCATTCACCTGTGTACTTACGATCTCCAGCGGGTTTTATTTGTTCAATAGCGTTTTTCAATACACATCTCAGTGCATTGGCTGGATTTGGTTCTTCCTCTGATAGTTCTTGTTTCACGATCTCAAAACTTAGTAGCGGATTATCGGTCAGTTTTGGACCACCCCAATAGTGGGTTAATGCATCTTTGACTGCCTGCGTTAATTCGCTTTGCTTGATGGAAGATTCCACCTGCAATACACCTTTTCGGTCATAACGTCCGGCTGCCCGCAACTTTTGCATCAATTCTTCGCGCGGATTCAAACGTTCAAAGGTTCTGAACAAGTTTTCTTGCGTTTGACGATCCCTCAATACCATGGCGGATCGTTCCATCAGGATTTTTAACGCTTCAGAATCATCAGAGTCAAGAGGAAATTCACCCGCAAATTCATTAACTCCCAGGTAACCTAATATTATATTGGCATCACCATTATTTCCATTTTTAATGGGCAGCAATACATCCTTATGCCAGATGATAACTTCAGAATTTCTATCGGCACCAGAGAGTAGAGTATCAATTTCTGCCAATTGGTTCGCGTAAATATGATTTTCGCCTGTATGAGTGACCATTGAAAGACCTTCTTCGGTTATTTCAAGCAAATAAGCACCGGATGCCTGTAAACGGTCGCAGACTGCTGCGAGTACCATTTCAAGGAATTGTTTTAGGTCACTGCGTGTGATAATGCGATCTTCGAGACTTCTGATCATCAGAAAATCTTCTTCATCCCTGGCAAAAAAGATCCACTTTTCGAGATAAGGATAAAACATGGTGATGGCATATTCAGACACAAGGATCATCACCACCATAACAATGGGCACGAATGCGTTATATGGATTGCCAAAAGCTTGTCCTGCACGACGAACAATAGTTACCACTGCAAGTGTTAGGATAGCGGTTATTGCACCCCTTAACAGCCACTTAAACAATCTGCTTTTCACGACCCGGTCAGGCCATGGAACGCCAAAAAACGCCACGGAATAAGCCATCACCACCACAAATCCACCCAGGATCAGGTTGGTCAGTGTAGCCAAAGTCCAAAAGATCAACTGCTGGTTGGCTGCAAAAGTGGAGCCGTAAAGTAAAAACGGAAAAGAACCCACAGCAGGAGCCAGTGCACTAACAGTGAGATACAGCATCCTGCGTTTACTGGAATGGGTAACCGTTCTACGGTAAGCCCTGATGAAGTTGATCCACGAGAGGATCATGATCACCACATAATAAATTGTGAATAATTCAGTTAACAGCTTGGCTTCAAAATGAGGTGCAGGTGGTTGATCCACAACCAATGAACCCAGGAACCAGGGTGTAGCCAATAGAATAATTAATAATAGTGAAATAAAATTGGATACTCGAATAGCCCATTTACGACGCCAGCGCGAAGGCAACCCGGTAGTCGCCAGTAACGCATCAGAAAAGTTCAAATAAGATGCCGGCAAAAGGATGATCCCCACCCATTGAATGCGCAGCCACATATTGATGGTTTGTGCAGTTGTGGTGGTGGAAGTAAAAGATTCGGTTGAAAAAATGATCACAAGACAAAACATGATCCAGGCGAATGATCTGGCAACCCGATCGCGCAGATTGAAAGATAATCCATATAGCAATAGAGAAAAAGCTGCAATGGCAATGCCAGCCGTCAAAATCTGGCTGATTGTCCGCACGATGGATACGAGTCCGCCTACCAAATTATCCAATTACTCACTCTCTATCGAAAAGTGTAAGAATAGAAAAATGCAATTTCTCTGTTTCCAAAATAGCCATCCATAAAACCACTGTACACATAACCCAGTTTTTCAGCCATGGAAATGGCAGCTTCATTCTTTATTGGCAGCTCCAATATCATCCGATAAATGCTATTCATACGCAGCCAATCCTGGGCAGAAAAGAGTAAAGCCGTGGCAACCCCTTGCCTGCGAAAGGCTTCATCTACAACCAGATCTGATACCCTTGCAGATTGTCTTTCAATTATTTCGAGAGTCAAATAACCACAGCGCTGGGTCTCGATTCGAGCCACGAGAAAGAGGTCTTTTTTTGTCCAGCAATTTGCCAATGCAGCCGGCACCCGGGGATACTCCACATCGAAAGCGCGAGGTAAACGAATCCTGCGAAAATTGATCTGCATTTGGTCTTGATCAAAAAAATTATCCATCTGCCAGGTATGGGTTGTTTCGCAACTGTGGGTCAGCTGTATTAGGGCTGGCAAATCATTTGAAACAGCAGGGCGAATATCAATGGATGGCATTTTAATTTTGTTGAACGGCTTTCACCAATATTTTTATCTCGCACTCAGGCAATTTTTCTTGCTGATTGTTGAAGACCACGAGGCGGAGTCTATAATCGCCAGGTGTCAGATCCGCTGAATTCCATGAACTGCCGAAGAGCGCATTATCTACGATATCCCGACCAACCATAATTCCAATCCAATTATCCTGATCGATTGGAGAATACTCAATCTTGTAATACCCCAAGTTAGGAACATTAACGGTTCCACGTAATTCGACTTGTCCGCTTACGCCATCGCCTTCCAGCGGGTAGGTCCAGTTCACCTGGCCAGGTACGCAGCCTTTGTTCAAGTAAGCACTCAGTGTCGGAATTAATCCTTGTTGGGTTATCTCAATTGTCGGAGTTTCGACAATCAAAGTGGGTTGGGCGGTTAAATCAACCGTAGGAGTCGCAACTTGAAAAACACCGGGAACGGATGGAGTCACGAAGGTATTAATCACAAAGAGACCAATCGCCAACATGGCACTGAAAAGCACAAGCGATAATCCGGCATTAATTTTTCGTTGCGCAATTTCTTTTTCCAATCCAAACAGAGCAACAGACCAATCACGCCATGCCAGGTACACCTTTCTGATATAT
>PNNU01000330.1 GCA_013824385.1 Anaerolinea sp. | reverse complement strand
CGAGTGCAGCGATCTCGGTGGCGCGAACGATTTCCCGCAGGGCTGAGCGCCGTCTGGTTGAACTCGGTAAACGCGAGAAAGATTTTAGAGGGATTCTGGTGCAATATCTCAACCGGCTTTCCTCTTACCTTTACATCCTCGAACTCCACGTCTTGCAAGGTCAGGCTAGCGGGGACCTGTCACTGGCAAAAAAGAAGGAAAAATGAGTGGAACTTTAATCAATTTTGGAACCATCCTGATTGGCGGGTTGGTCGGTTTACTATTGGGTTCACGTCTGGCTGAGCGTGTAAAAAAGACGGTCATCAGTGGGCTGGGATTGTTTACCCTGGTTTATGGCATTTCACTTTTCATTACGACTTCAAATTCTTTAATTGTCTTGGGAAGCGTTTTGATCGGTATTCTACTGGGAGAATGGTGGAAGATCGAAGAGGGCCTGGAACATCTGGCAGTCTGGTTGGAAGCCAGGTTTAATAAAGGCGGTCAGTCTGACGGCAAAGAAAAATTTATTAAGGGTTTTCTCACGGCTACGCTTGTTTTTTGCATTGGACCAATGGCCATTTTAGGTTCTATTGACAACGGTTTGACCGGTAACATTAATACGCTGGTGGTGAAATCCATTTTGGACGGTTTTGCAGCCATGGCTTTTGCATCCAGTTTGGGGGTGGGGGTGTTGTTTTCAGCATTTATTGTCTTGATCTATCAAGGCGCCATCAGTTTACTGGCTTCACAGGTGCAGAGTTTTGCTACCCCGGTCATGATGACCGAGTTGACAGCAACGGGTGGTGTCATCCTTGTGGCGATTGCCATCAGTAGTCTGCTTGAATTACGAAAAATTAGAACAGCAAGCTTCTTACCAGCGTTGCTAATAGCTCCACTTATTGTTTGGATTTTAGCGTTGATAAAATAATAAAGAGTCTGGCGAAACCGTCAGACTCTTTATTAAGGACTAATTTTATTATTTATTTACAGCAGCATCAAGCGCGGTGATTAAATCACCTTCCACTAAAATTCCGTCAATTGTAAAGGACGGGGTCTGATTAATGCCTGATGTCGTTGCAAAATTATTGGCATCAAGGACGAGTTGGTTATGTTCACCTGATTGCAGGCATGTTGTAAAGGTATCCATATCTAAAGCAAGACTTTTCGCAAAAGCCAACAATCTTTTTTCACTGAATGCGCCTTGGTTTTCACCAATTTGATTAGCAAACAGGTAATCCCGGTATTCCCAGAATTTTCCCTGGTCATTGGCACAAAAAGCTGCTTCAGCGGCTTTAATGGATTCATCATATGGGTTATCTCTTACAAAACTACCCACAAAAGAAAATGGCGAAAAAGTATAAAATACTTTGCCAGTCTCAATATAATTCTGAATTACTGTGGGTTCAGTGGCTGACCAATATGATCCGCAGCCCGGGCATTGGAAATCAGCAAATTCTACCAATTTGATAGGCGCGTTGGGATCGCCCATGGTCAAACCTTCAGTGATTGAGGCTTTATGAAAGGTTGGATCAATTACTTTGGCGACAGGTTTGTAGGTTGATAAGATAACTACAGCTAAAACAACCAGCGCCAAAACTCCGATGATTATAAATGGAGTAAAATCTTTGCGTTTCTTTTTGTCTTTTCTACGTTTTATTTCATCACGATTTGCCATTTAGTCCTCCAAATTTCAAGAATTGTCTCATAAAGGATGAAGAATGTCCAGTAATCAGACATGTGAAGAACAGTTTGTCTATAATTGATATTGATAAACTGGAAAAGTCTCATTCGTCAATTCAAAACCTAAACGTTTGTAAAGTGCCAGTGAGGCAGTGTTGGTGCTTTGCGTATTTACCGAGATATTTGTTATCCCCTTGCGGATGAAGTACTTGAACATATCTGTAATCAGGCTGGAGCCAATGTGTTGCTGTTGGAAGTCAGGATGGATGGCAATGCGAGCCAAATGGGCTGAAAGGTGGTTGGCAGTGCTCATTTCATATCCCACGATACGATCATCTAATTCAACTACTGACGAGTGTTCAGCCTGGGCATAAGCCAACCTTATTTTGTCTGGAGGATTGATCCAGATAGGTTCAAAAGACGCGTGATCCAATTCAGCCACTTTATCCAGATCTCCTTCTTCCATTGGGCGAATCAACCAGGATTGGTCGAAGGATTGAAAGACAGGCATTTTTTCATTCCATTGCAAGACCACGATATTTTGAAAATTATAAAAGCCAGATTGATCCAACATATTTGCGAACCAATCATTCAATCCAACTGAATAAAGCGAAGATCCAGCCAAAACAGGAATAGCGCTGAGCCTATCAATTAACGCATTCCAGGTTGGAGAGAGGTCATATTTTTTTTCACAGGCAAAACACCGGATCCAGGCGATCTTTTCAAGGTCGGGTGGGCAGGTTAAGATGGCTTGTAATCGATATTCATCTTGCATGATCAAAAACGGATTAAATGGAATCCAGTCCAGAACACCTTGCCAATCGAGATGTCGGTGAACATAAACCGCCCGCGAAAGAAAATCAGCGATCGATGAAGTATCTGATTTCTCTGCCTGTCGAATAGTGATGGATGAATTCATGGATCTCTGGAGTCAGGATCGGTGAGTGATTTTATTGATCAAAGAACCAAGAAACCCTTTAAGAACTTTTTCCTTGGTTGATTTCTCTTCATTTTGATCGTATGACGCTTCAAGGGACGCAAGCGCCTGAAATTGTTTACCGGTTTTCAGTTGCAGATCAGAAATCTTTTTCAAGGTTAATGCACGCATTTCTTTTTCACCTATTTCTTTAAAAAGATCAGCAGAAGCTTCATAGGTGGATAATGCTTCAGGCAATTTTCCTAATGCTTGCAAGGCAGCGGCCATATTGCCCAACGCCATGGCTTGGCGTTTTTTATCATTAGCATCAGCAAATATTATGTCGGTATCTTTGAGTGTGGAAAGTGATTCTTCTGGTTTCTTTAGTTCCAAAAGCACCACACTCAAGTTGTTGCGCATTTCCGCGGCTGACAACAGGTCTTGGGTTTCATCAAGCAAAGAGATGCAATCTGTAAAAGCTTGAGCAGCAGCCTTGAAGTTTTTCTTCTTGTAGGCTTCAAATGCCTGATCTTTGAGAGTGGTGGCTTGCTCGTTCATAGGATTAATACGTGATCTCCAACAGCCCTTCGGCGATGCTGCGCAGCTTGGCAGCGTCCAATTCGCTCAACTTGCGGGCTAGTTCCAGATAAGGCATGTTGGCAGGATTATTAATAAATTGCGAAATCTCATCGGGAAAATTATCGTTTGACTCATTGATTGAGCCTTCCTCATTGGAGGAAAGTTCTGGAGATGTTTTTTGTGAGATGAGCGATAGTACAGGAATCTGATATTCAGTACATAAACATTCGAGAATGGGCAGCGGAACAGGCTTGCTCCCAGACTCATATTGATCCAACTCGTCCGGTTCCAGGCCGCATTGAGCGGCGATGGTTTCCAACGGCTGATTTTGTTCCATCCGTATTTTTCGCAAGATCAAGCCAATCATGCGGTTACGCAAGCCTGCATATTGCAGCACCATGACTTCATTGGGCAATGACGCAGATTGATCTTGTAATTCGCCAGAGATTAAGGTTTCAGTCGTGAAGCCCAGTTTCATGGCAATCAGTTCGATTTCCGGCAGGGTGATGGTGGATTCGCCTTGCTCAATTCCTTTTATTTTTTCGTTTGAAATACCAGTCCACTGACTCAAAATTTCAGTGGTAAGCCCTTTCTTTTGCCTGAAAGAGGCCAACCTGACACCGAATTTCTTGGCTTTGATGGACAATAATTGAGTATTCATTCACACTTCCCTTGCTGCAGAAAGATAATCAGCACTAAAAGATTATAGCATTTTTTGAATGGATCGATTTCTATCCTCGCAGGTGCTGCCCGTCTCGGATCATATTGCTATAATTGACCCCAAACACTTCAGGTCCGAGCCTGAAACCGTTGGCTTCAAGACGCGGCGTGA
>PNNU01000329.1 GCA_013824385.1 Anaerolinea sp. | reverse complement strand
TACTTATCCCGAACTGCCATGGTTTGACGACCTCGACGCGACTTTCACCACCAGCGACATGACGGACCACTGGACGGTGGATTATTCCCGCGCCATCGAGAATCAACTGGATGTTTTCCACATCCCCTTTGTGCACGCAGACTCGATTGGAAGGGGCAACCGTACCATCGCGGACGGTCCGTTGGCTGAATTGAAGGAAGACACGCTTGAAATCTGGGTCTACAACCGGTTGGACGACGGCGTCTCCACTGCAAAACGAGCCTCAGAGTTGGTCAAACCAGATCGACCACCATTTTTGAAGTTTCGTTTTCCGAATTTGTGGATGAATCGTATTTCTGAGGATGTGCGTATTACCGTCTTTTTTACCCCTGTTGATAATGAAAACTGTAAGATCTATTTACGCAGCTATCAGCGCTTTATGAGAGTTCCCCTTTTGCGTGAGTTGATTGCCTGGACGTTTAACCCGGCTAATAGACACATTCTTAATCAAGATAAACGGGTGGTGTTGACCCAGCTTCCAAAGAAGACCGGGGTGAGAATAGGAGAAGTGCTGGTTCCGGCAGACGGGCCTATCATCCTCTATCGAAAAACAAGAGAACAATTACAAAATCAAAAACAACCCGAATAGGGTTGTTTTTTTGTCATCTACCCAGCCAGTGGATCGCGTTTCTTACCTTCGAGAATGGATTTCACAGTTTTGATGGATTGGGAAATGGTCTCACCCAGATAATAACCGGGGGTCTTGCTGATCAATTCAGGGTTGCGGTTGAATGCACCGCCACCGTATCCAAAAATGGGTTTGGGATGAATTCGGCTAATCATTTCATCAAATTTGATCAGATCCTCCGTTGCTTGTTCAATGGTCGCCGAGAGGATTACCATTTTTGGTTTTTCTTCTTTTATGTATTGAACCAGATCATCCAGCGGCAAATCCGGGCCGAGGTATTCAACCCGATAGCCTGCTTCACGCAAGAGGATGGCAGTAACAAGCGAGCCGATCTCGTGCAGTTCACCTGGAGCACCACCAACCATAATGAAAGAAATATGGCGGTTTAGCGGCAGCGACTGATAGATGGACATTAGCTTGGAGCGGATAAATCCGCTCGCAAAATGTTCCACGGCGACAAAGATCTTGCCGTTGTACCAGGCATCACCAATATTCCTGAGGGTGGGGAATATAACCATTTCAACCAGGGAAATCAAGTCAAAGGAAGCCAGCGCTTGCTCAAAAACCTCGGCGGCGGCGGTTTCATCACGAGTCACCAGGGCATTATAAAAACGCTTTACAAAATCAGCTGCTGGAAGATCGGAGTGTTTGGAGGGGGTTGGTGCAGGGGTATTGATCACAGCTTCGGGCGAGATACCCTTGCGCGTATTGGAACGGAAATCCGCGATGGCGGTACTGATGGAAACACCCGTATCCACCTGGTTTTTTAACCAAACCAGCAGGGCTACATCGCGTTCGCTGTAAAGGCGGTAGCCATTTTCAGCGCGCCTGGGATCCAAAATTTTATAACGACGTTCCCATGCCCTTAATGTTACAGGCTGCACACCTGTCCGCTGACTGACAGATTTTATGTTGTATTTAGCGTCTTCAGGGTAGTCGACGATCTTGGGCATGGTTATTATCCTGTATTACCGGGATAAAGCAATGTCATTGTACATGAATCATACGACGGTTTCAACTGACTTTCGTCTGCATTGGAGTTTATAATATTGTTAACTCAAATCATTGGAGGCTTGTGATGACATCTGTAAAAGAAAGATTATTGAAGTATGTGAAGGTAAACACAAAATCCGATCTTGATTCAGACACAAGCCCAAGCACGCTTGAACAATTTACCCTGGCACGTCTATTGGTTGAGGAAATGCAAGACCTTGGTCTTGTTGACGTTGACCTGGACGAAAATTGTTATGTCATGGCCACATTACCCGCCAATACTTCCAAAAAAATCCCAACCATCGGGTTTATCGCCCATCTGGATACCTCTCCAGACATGAGCGGCGAAGGAGTCAATCCGCAGATTATTGAACATTATGACGGTGGAGACATTATTTTAAATAAGGAAACCGGGTTGATGATGACCCTGGATATGTTCCCGGAGCTGGCGAAATATAAAGGTCATGAACTCATTACCACGGATGGAACGACGCTGCTTGGCGCAGATGATAAAGCCGGGATTGCAATTATCTTAACTGCCATGGAATACCTGCTCAAGCATCCCGAGATTGAACACGGCAAGATCAGGGTAGCCATCACCCCTGATGAAGAAGTCGGCAAGGGGGCGGACCATTTTGATGTGCAGAAATTCGGCGCGGAATTCGCCTACACGGTGGATGGCGGCGAAATCGGAGAGTTGGAATATGAAACTTTCAGTGCTGCCTGGGGATATGTGACCGTAAATGGACGCAACGTTCATCCCGGAAGCGCCAAGAACAAGATGCTCAATTCCATTCTTGTAGGCATGGAGTTTAACGCCATGCTTCCGGTGAATGAACGCCCGGAATTTACTGAAGGCCGCGAAGGATTCTTCCACATTATGGAGATGAAAGCCACAGTGGAATTAACCAAATTGCTTTATATCATCCGCGATCATAACAAAGCCATTTTTGAGCAGCGAAAAGCACTGTTTGTTGAAACAGGGGAGTTTTTAAACAAAAAGTACGGCGCCAGAGTGGTGGAAGCGACGACTAAAGACACCTATTACAATATGCGCGAAAAGATTGAGCCCGTGTATTGGATTGTGGAATTAGCCAGCGATGCCATGAAATCACTGGGTATTGAGCCGGTGATTGTTCCCGTCCGTGGCGGCACGGATGGTTCACGCCTGTCGTATATGGGGCTGCCGTGCCCCAATTTGTTCACCGGCGGCATGAATTATCACGGCAAGTATGAATGCATCCCGACCAAGGCGCTTGAATTATCTACCGAGATGGTGGTGAAGATCATATCCATGTTGGCAAAGAAATAAATCAAAAACGGGATTGAATAATGCGGGCGGGTTTAGAACCCGCCCCTACGGTTTAAAATTTTCTTGGTGAGCCATTCGTTGAAGATCAGCGAGGCGACCACGATCGCACCACCGATCAGGAGGGTAACCCAGTTGGTTTTTTCGCCAAAAACCACCAGTGAAACTGCCACAGCCAGAGGGACCTTGAGGTCGTTAAAGATGGCCAGTGCGCCGGTGTTAACTTTACGAGAGCCAATGCCCCACAGGAAGAAACAGATGCCAGATGCGAAGACGCCCAGGTAGACCAGCGTCCAGATTTGTTTGGCGGTGAGGGCGATTTCGGATAGCGGAGTGAAGAGCAGGGTGGCGGCCAGGGTAACAACCACAGCTCCAAGATACAAAACCCCAAAGACGTGTTGGTCTTTCAGTTCATTGTTTTCAGCCATTAGACGGCGGTAATAGACCTGCCCGAAGGCAAAGGTCAGGTTGGAGACCTGCACCAACAGAAATCCGTTCAGGATGCCGGGGGAGAGTGTTTCGCCGCTCTTGATGACCCAAGTGCCGGCAACTGCCAGCAGCGCGGTCACGAGGTAAAGCGGATTGAACTTCTTGCGAAAAGCATCATCAATCAACGTCACATAAATGGGGGTGAAAATGGTGAACAGCGCCACTTCGTAAGCTTTTAGCGTTTTAAAGGAAGCGATATAGGCAATATACATGATGCCAAACTGCATGATGCCTGCCAGTGCCAATTTGAAGAAGAGCTTGCGGTTGATGCGCTTGAATTTGATGAAGGGAAGGAAAACCAAAAATGATATACCCATGCGGATGAAGGACACAAAGTTGGAATCCACGCCGGTCAGGTTACCCTTGATTAATCCGAATGAGAATGCCCAGGCAAGTGAAACAATGAACAGCAAAACCATGTTGACCTCTATAGTGATAAGTGTTGAAGGTTAGTTATCCACCTGCGGGGCGGAGGGAAACGGGTGCATCCACTTCATCGGTAGTTTCGACCGGAAGGGAGACGAACACCGGAT
>PNNU01000328.1 GCA_013824385.1 Anaerolinea sp. | reverse complement strand
TTCACCAAAGCCTCAACCTGGGCGTACCCCTTACGCGTTGGTGCTGAGACAATCGGCGTGCTAAAAACCGAAGGCATGTTAATGGCAGCTCACGAAGTTCGCCAGCAATTGCAAGCCTTTTTTAATTTTGCTGCATTGTTGTTGAAGAACGAGATTATGGGGCACACTAGGCTACAAAAAGCCTACGAACAAGTGAGTAAAGTCAATATAGAACTAAATAATGAAATTGCTAAACGTAAACAGGTACAGGTGGAATTGCAAAAAGCAAAGGAATTGCTCGAGGAAAGAGTAGCAGCGCGCACCGCTGAACTTAAAATAATCAACCAAGAGCTGAAACAAAAAACCGATCAATTGGATCAGTTTTTCTACATTGCACCTGACTTACTTTGCATTGCAGACACAGACGGTTTTTTCCACCAGTTGAACCCACAATTTGAGCAGGTACTTGGTTATACCTTCGATGAACTGCTGTCCAAGCCGTTCCTTGATTTCGTCCACCCAGATGATGTTGAGAGTACATTGGGGGCTATTGCGACATTATCAGCTCAAAAGACCGTGATCAATTTTATCAACCGTTACCGCTGTAAAGATGGCAGCTATCGTTGGATCGAGTGGCATTCAGCCCCATCGGGAAAAATGATTTTCGCTGCCGCACGTGATATTACCGATCGTAAAAAGGCAGAAGAAAGATTGCTTCAAAGTGAAGAACGATTCCGTCGATTAGCTGAAAACGCCCGGGATGTGATATACAGGATGTCATTACCTGATGGGAATTATGAATACGTAAGTCCGGCAGCGCTATCGGTTTTCGGATATTCTCCGGAAGAATGTTATCAGTCACCGATTCTTTTTAAACAAGCCATTCACCCTGATTGGGTAAAATATTTTGAAGAGCAGTGGACAAATTTAATTAATGGTGAGATGCCTCCCACGTATGAATATCAGTTTATTCATAAATCAGGAGAAATTCGCTGGTTAAATCAGCGCAACATTTTGGTACGTGATCGCAAAGGAAAACCAATTGCAATTGAAGGAATTGTTACAGATATCACCGAACGCAAGCAATCAGAAGAAGAACGCAAAGTACACATTCATTTTCTAGAAAGCCTTGTGCGGGTTGATCAGGCGATCAAGCAGGATACAAATATTAATAAAATGCTATGGAATACAGTTAAGACAATTTTTTCGATTTTTGACTGCGACCGTGCCTGGCTCTTTTATCCGTGCGATCCCGATGTGCCAGTATTTCGCGTACCCGTAGAAATCACCAAGCCTGAATATCCAGGTGCCAATATCCTGGATATTGCCGTGCCGATGTCTCCAGATATGGCTCAAAATCTAAGGGAGGCTCTGGCGTCAGATGATCCGGTGATTTACATCGCCGGGACGGAAAAATCTGTTAACAAAGTGACCGCCGAGCAATTTGGTGTTCAGTCTCAGATGTTTGTTGCCCTTTATCCCAAGGTAGGCAAGCCCTGGGTGTTGGGTATGCATCAGTGTTCTTATCCTCGTGTCTGGACGAGTGAAGAAAAAAAACTCTTTAAGGAGATTAGCCGTCGAATTTCTGATGGACTCACCAGTGCCCTCTTTCTTCGTGATCTGCAAGAAAGCGAGACTAAGTACCGTCGCATTATAGATACAGCCGCAGAGGGTATCATTGTGGGTAAACCAGATGGTGTGATTGCATCTTCCAATACCAGAATGGCAGAATTGCTTGGCTACCCTGGTGAAGAATTGGTCAACCATTCAATAATTGATTTCATGTTCGAAGAGGATTTTTCTGATCATTGGAGCAACATTGAAAAACGTCGTCAAGGTTTGTCAGAATCCTATGAGCGAAGGTTCCGATGTAAAGATGGCAAGATATTGTGGACTCAAGTATCTGCAACACCCCTTTTTGATGATAATAATAAATTTATTGGATCTTTTGCAATGTATACTGACATCACTGATCGCAAACGAACTGAAGAAGAAATCAACAAGCTCAATCAGGAACTTGAACAACGGGTTACCGATCGCACCGCCCAATTGGAAGCTGCGAATAAAGAACTGGAGGCTTTTGCTCATTCGGTTTCACATGACCTTCGAGCACCATTGAGGCACATTGACGGGTATATCGAAATATTACAGAATAATACACAAAATGCTTTAGACGAAAAATCACAGAATTATATGGAAATAATTTCAAGGTCGGCAAGAAAAATGGGAATGCTCATTGACGATCTCCTATCCTTCTCACGTATGGGGCGTAGTGAGATGTTTAGTTCAATGGTTGACCTGAATTCCCTGGTACAAGATGTGATAAAGGAATACGAATCCGAAGCTACAGGTAGGGATATCCGTTGGAAAATTACTCCACTGCCAATAATCACTGGCGATCAAGCCATGCTCCGCATGGTATTGGCTAACCTGATCTCGAATGCATTGAAGTTTACTCGCTCAAAAAAGATTACTCGAATTGAGATAGGGTGTCAAAAAGGAAACGATGACGAAGTAGTCGTGTTTGTACGTGATAACGGAGTTGGATTTGACATGAAATTTGCCGACAAACTCTTTGGTGTTTTTCAACGCTTACATCGACAAGAGGATTTTGAAGGTACCGGTATTGGTCTTGCAAATATTCGCCGAATTATTAGCCGCCATGGTGGTAGAACATGGGCTGAAGCAAAGATAAATCAAGGAGCCACATTTTATTTTACTCTCCCAACTTCAAAATAGGAGCTATTATGACGGTATTAAAACACATCCTGCTCGTAGAAGATGATCTGAATGATGTTGAGATGACTGTAAACGTGCTCATCAAATATAACCTGGCAAATGATATTTGTGTTGTACGCGACGGAGCTGAAGCATTGGACAATCTTTATCAAAGGGGTGTTTTTTCGAAAAAAACTGGTGGAAATCCGGTTGTCATCCTTCTCGATTTGAAAATGCCGAAGATAGATGGTATAGAAGTTCTAAGAATAATCAAATCAGATAAGAATCTGAAAATGATACCTGTGGTTATCCTGACGTCTTCCAGTGAATCACGGGATTTGGAAACTTGCTATGAGCTTGGTGCAAATGCTTATGTTGTGAAACCAGTCAGATTTGCTGATTTTGTTGAAGCTATCAAACAAATAGGTGTTTTTTGGGCTCTGATTAATGAACCTCCACCTCCTGGTATTCACAAGACATAGCCTGTTCAACAAATTCGTTTTTGGTTCGAATTTGCATATTAACAATAACAAGATACTCGCTCATCAATATAAAACGCGGACCTTAATCGTGCCAGGCACTGCCCACAGTGCGTCCAACATTTCTTTGGAGACAGTGCAGCTTACATCGAAAATGGCATAGCCGATATCCTGGGTGGTGCGCAGGGTTTGTCCGGTGATGTTATAGTCGCTGGCGGCGAACACCTTGCTGACGCCGGCGATGATGCCCGCGATGTTCTTGTGAATGTGCAAGATACGGTGGCTTTCAGTTTGCTGTTGTAACTCAATCTGCGGAAAATTAACACTTAATCTCGTATCGCCTCTTGAGAGAAAATTCAGCATCTTGCTGGAGACAAACTCAGAGATTTCTCTTTGTGCTTCCTGCGTGCTGCCCGCCACGTGCGGGGTGAGAATGGTGTTTGGCAGCCCTTGCAGCGGTGAATGAAATTTTTCTCCGCTGTCAGGCTCGACCGGGAAGACATCCACGGCGACGCCCTTTAATTTGCCGCTTTGAACACGCGCTGCCAGTGCATCAATATCCACTACGTATCCACGGCTCAAGTTGATAAAAATAGCATCCGACTTCATCATCTGAAATTGAGGCCCGCTGATTAAATTCGCGTTTTCTGGCAGACCGCTTACATGCACGCTGACCACATCCGCCACCCGCAATACATCTTCCATGCTGGTCATGCGCACCGCATTGCCCAGGCTGAGTTTTTCGCAGGTATCAAAATAGACCACGTTCATCCCCAGGCTTTCGGCAAGCACACTCAACTGTGAGCCAATGTTGCCGTATCCGAG
>PNNU01000327.1 GCA_013824385.1 Anaerolinea sp. | reverse complement strand
GCAAGCGCTACCGCATCGGCGGTGCGCAGACCTCCTATAAGACTCTGCGCGAGAGCCTGATTTCGGCTGCATCTGCGCCGGTACGCTGGTTGAAGGGCCAGCGCCATGAAAAAAACACGTTTTGGGCATTGCAGGATGTCTCGTTCGAGATCAAGCAGGGCGAAGCGGTAGGCATCATCGGGCGCAACGGGGCCGGGAAAAGCACCCTGCTCAAAATCCTCTCGCGGATTACCAAGCCGACTACCGGACGAGTGGAGTTATTTGGCCGGGTGGGATCCTTGCTGGAGGTGGGCACCGGCTTCCACCCTGAACTGACCGGACGTGATAATATTTTCCTTAACGGCGCCATCCTGGGCATGAGCCGCCAGGAGATCATGCGAAAATTCGATGAGATCGTTGCGTTCGCTGAGATTGATAAATTCTTGGATACCCCGGTAAAATTCTACTCCAGCGGCATGTATGTTCGTCTTGCCTTTGCCGTTGCCGCGCATCTGGAGCCTGAGATACTGGTGGTGGATGAGGTGTTGGCAGTTGGAGACGCCGAGTTTCAGAAGAAGTGCCTGGGGAAGATGAAAGGCGTGGTTTCTGGAGGAAGAACCGTGCTATTTGTGAGTCATAATATGTCCGCCATTACACAGCTTTGTACAGAGAGCCTAGTTCTTAATGCAGGTAAAGTTCTATTCAAGGGGGATGTAAATTCGGGTATTCAAAGTTATTTAAAATATGGAGCGGAGAGAAAGGGTGACATTCTTCAACACGCTTTTTACCCAAATGAGAAACTAATTGAACTAAAAAGCATTGAAATTAATAACAGCACACATGATGAAATAAGTTTGGGAAACGAAAACTATCAACTCAGAGTAATAATTTCGGGAATTGTTAATAAGCCAACTCGAATAGCCTTAGAGGCAAGACTTCATGATACAACCGGAGGTGCGGTCGCTACATTTAGTCCAGCGCATTTCATGGATAAAAATTTAAAGATATTCGAACACGGTCTGTTCAATATCAGGGGAAAAATCATTCTTCCAATTTTGACACAAGGTCAATTTTACTTAAGTATTTTCCTGACAGATCCCAGCGTACAGGGTTTGTGCTCTATACCTTTCTGTCTAAGCATATCTTCTTCAAGCATGCCTTTAATTTCGTTTGGCTCAACCTTAAGTGTAAAGGATGGGCATGGTATGTTTATACTGAAAGGTGATTTCGAGGTTAGCCAATGAATATTAAAAGTTTTTTATGGAAGATTTTGAGATATCGAAATACACCGCTTGGGGTTATTGCAAAATCAGAAATTTATAAATTCATGCCAAAAAACCCGATTATTGTTGAGGCTGGCGCGCATATTGGATACGATACTTTAGAATTGGCACAACATTTTCCGAATGGGAAAATTTTCGCTTTCGAACCTGTACCTGTCTTGTTTGAAGAATTAAAAAAGCGGATAAACACCTTAAAGAATGTGCAAGCTATTAAACTAGCTTTAAGCGCTCGTTCAGGCAAAGCAAAAATGTTTATTAGTAGCGGTGCGTCAAATGGCTCCAGTTCGCTATTGCCTCCTAAAGATCACTTGAAGGACCACCCGGATGTTTTATTTGAACAAGAAATCATGGTTGAGTGTGTTACGTTAGATGAGTGGGCAAGAATAAGCCAAGTTGAGAATATAGACTTGCTTTGGCTGGACTTGCAAGGCTACGAATTGAGTGTCCTAAAAGCCAGTACAAACATTTTGAAAACAGTAAGCGTGATTTATACGGAAATAAATCTAAAAGAAGTTTATGAAGGTGTACCGCTTTATAGTGAATTACGTGAGTGGCTTGAAGGTCAGGGTTTTAGATTACTTAAAGAAGCTATTCCATGGGAAGATAGCGGCAATGTTTTGTTTATAAGAAACCAGAAATAGGTCATTTACATTTATTTTATCTCATGAAAATCTCCGCCCTGGTTGTTACGTTCAATGAAGAAAAACGATTGCGCGAGTGTTTGCAAAGTGTTTCCTTTTGTGACCAGATAGTAGTAGTAGATTTAGGGTCAACAGATAACAGCGTTAAAATCGCCAAAGAATTTGCTACCGACTTCATAATTCACAAGTTAGTGCCAGTTGTCGAAGAAATATGGCCAGAGATATTTCCATCTCTTAAATATGATTGGATTCTGCGTGTCGATCCGGATGAAATATTTCCAGAAGATATAATTGGAAAAGTCGGGGGAATCATTCTATCTGATAATACAAATGTGGGCATTCTTACCATTCCGTATCAGTATTATTTTCTTGGGAAACCCCTTAATTATACAATCTGGGGTGGAGTGCGCAACTTACCTAAAATAATAAACCGCCAGAGAATAAATTTACATATGCGTGTTCATAACGGGTTTAGCTTAAAAGTGGGGTTTGAAACTCTGGATATCGCGTCAAAAGAACAAAGCGCTGTAAAACATTATTGGGCTGACAGCTATAAGCAACTTTTTGCTAAACATAACCGCTATATAAAAAACGAAGGTAAGTCTCGCTACGAACGTGCAGAAAGATTTTCGCTTTTTTTGTGCATCAAAGAACCAATAAGAGCTATTCGATATAGTTTATTTTTTCGTGATGGTTGGCGAGACGGTTGTGTGGGCATCTTTTTAAGTTTTTTCTTTGGCTGGTATGTTTTTATGAGCTTACTATCTCTGGGTATTTATCAATGGCGGGCGAATACTGGAGAGAAACGATGAATCAACCCTTGATATCGATCATCACACCAACATTAAATCGTGCAGAGATGCTTGCTCAAGCTATAGAGAGTGTGCTGGCTCAAAATTATGATAATTTTGAACATATTATTATTGATGGCGGTTCCACCGATGGCACGCTGAAGATGCTTGCGAAGTATCCACACCTACATGTGATCAGCGGCAAAGACCGCGGCATGTATGATGCCATTAATCATGGGCTTGAAGTTGCAACGGGAGAGATTATCTGTTTCTTAAACAGTGACGACCTTTTGCCTCCTGCTGTGTTGCCGATCGTTGTCAGCGCGCTGGAGACGCAACCCCACGTAGACGCAGTCGTTGGCAAAGCAGTGGTTTTTTTCGATGCACCCGAACAACCTAACACCGTTTTATCACTTGATTTTCAAAATGAGCTTCTCCTGCAGGTGACCAGGGGCACAGGACCAATTTTTAATGCCTGGTTTTTTCGCCGCCCCGTCTTTGAAAAACTCGGCAATCTCGATATCCATTACAGGGTTGCTGGTGACCGGGAATTTCTCATTCGTTTTTTATTAAATGGTCTGACGGTGGTGGATATTCCACAGATTGTCTATGCTTACCGCCAGCACTCGCAATCCATTACCTTTACTAAAAACCGAAACAAAATTTTTGCACCGGGAAATGAGCATCTGATGTTAATTAATGCTTATTTCAAGGAAAATAAAATTCCACGTCAACATCGCCTCCTTTTTCGGGAATGGGGTGTAGAACAATCTCTGGAACTAACAATAGAATCCATACGCCAAAATAAAGTGTCGTCGTTTTTTCGTTATTTGCTGGCCGGAACGCGTTATCACTTTTTATTTCCCTTGAAAATATTCATGCGCGCATGGAAGAGCGTTTTCCGAAATTTAATGGACTGATTGAATGCATATTCTCATTGTCGGCATGCCTGATAGCATCCACGTAGCCCGCTGGATTGGACAAGTTCAACGCGCTGGCTTGGAAGTCACCCTTTTCCCGGTCTATCTGGCCCGTCCGCACCGCGATCTGGGGAGGAATGTCCGCTATCCTTCCTGGTCGAGCATTTTCTTCTACGCCGACAAAATTCTTGAAAAAGTCCTTAAACGCGCGTTTACGCGCTTTTGCGAGCAGGCTTTATCCCTGGCGATCCGTATTTATCAGCCTGATATTCTTCACAGCCTGGAATTTCAGCACTCCGCGTACCTGACCTTGCCAGTCATCGAAAAACTCAGGCGGCAGATGCACAATCCGCCACGCTGGATTGTCACCAATTGGGGCAGCGACGTGTATCTCTTTGGGCGGC
>PNNU01000326.1 GCA_013824385.1 Anaerolinea sp. | reverse complement strand
AGACGGTGGCTGACCAGGCGGCTCCATAATATCTGGCAGACAGCCGAGATGGGTGGCGCAATGATAATACCAATGAGGCCAAAGGCATCCGCCAGCACAAGCAGGAGCACCAGCGTAGGCAGGGGATTGTTCCATCTCAATTTGAAGAAGCGTGGTTTGATAAATACCACCAACAAGATCAGAATAATTAATGCGTATAGCGTTGTAAAAAGGCTGAGCTGTGTGCTGGTCATTAATCCAATCAACAGCGGAGGTATGAGCGCCATTGGCAAACCAACGACGGGGATCAAACAGGCGGCTGCGCCTGCCAGACCCATGAACACCGGATAGGGTGAGCCAAGCAGCCAGTAACCCATTCCGAGCAGAAAGCCGGCGACCGCGCTGAACATCACCTGATTGCGAACGTAGGCCCCAACTTCGGGTTCTGCATTGCGCCAAATCCCACGGGCTTGTTTCCGCTGGTCAATGGGTAGCAAAGAAAGCCACAGGCGTTCGAAGTGAATCTGATTGATACTCCAATAGATACTCAATATGAGGATGACGATTGCCGCTGTAATCACTCCACCCACATTCTTTACAATTCCCAAAAGGGCAGGCAGAATGAGTTGACCTTTATCGCCGGTAAATGCTTTGAATAATTCACTCGGAGCCGGCAACCAGCTTAGCAGCGTAATCTGGATGGTGGTTCCCGACAACCATTCTGGAAAAGTCCAGACATCTTTGGCCGAAAGCTCCGCGGCGAGTTTTTGGATCTCAACCAACGCATACCTGCCAGCCAGGAACAAGAGGTAGATAAAACCAAGAAACGCGACGATATAAACAATGGTCCACAAAATTCGCCATATTAATCGTTTTCCAACTAAACGGGTAGAGAGGGGCCGGACCACTGACGCAAGCGTCAATGAAACGAAAACATAAATAATTGCAATTCTAAATTGCCAAAAAATGACCAGTAACAGAAGCGTAGCCATAATTGCCAAGACGAACCTGACGATTTTTCGGCTCATGAGTCACCTGCGGGTGGTATTTGAGCCAGTAATGAATCAAGATCGCTGGTAATTTCCTCAATTTCATCCATTACTCTGTCAATTTGTTTGATTTCTTTGTAAGTCCCTTCTTTTTTGACCCTGGCTTGTTTGCGAAGTCCCTTTGAAAAGTTCTGCGCGTCATATCGAAGCCGGCTGACCAGGTCACGCCCTGAAGCGGATTCAGGTTCCAGTTTAGTACGGTTGAATACAAAACGGTCAAGTACTAATTGAATCATGGCAGCGATAGGGATGGCCATAAGTGCACCGGCGATGCCAAATAAAGAGCTGAAGGCAAAAATGGACAGCAATGATACAAACGGATTTACCCCAACCGCTTTTTTCATGACCCTGGGTACCAATAACTGGTTTTCCAGTTGTTGTATGACCAAGGTTGCCACGATTACCCAAATCAGTTTGGAAGGCGAAATGGATAAGGCGATAACAGCCGCAGGAATGGCACCCAATACTGGTCCGATCATGGGTACGGCCTCCATCACTCCTGCGACTAATGCCAAAACAAGGGCATTGGGCAGTCCGATGATTGAATAGGCTATCATCGCCAAAGCACCAATCACCAAACATAAAACACCTTGTCCGGCAATAAAGTAACCCAGTTTGGATTCGACCGCTGTGATGACCTCAAGTATGCTTTCACGGTTTTGTTTCGGCAGTAAATTGATGATTGATTGAATGGTTTTCGGTCCGTTTATGGTCCAGTAAAGTACGAATAAGGAAAAGGATAATCCTGTAAATATTACATTGAATGCGCTTGAAATATACCCCATCACTTGTTCTGCTGACGCCAGAATCTGCTGATCTGTGGGTTGCATGGGAGTGAGGGACGGGATTTTTTCAGGTAAGAAACTGCCCATTAATGCAAGAAGACCATTGGAGTTTTGTGTTATCCAGGTACGTAAACTTAGGTAATAGCCCTGGACGGAGGTGACAATTGTGGCGCTTTGGTCAACTATGAGGGGATAGAGCAGGAAGATAAAACCGGTTAGTAACCCGATCAGTAATATAAAAAATAATAAAACCCCAACAACTTGTGGAATACGGCGGCGACTCATCCAATTCACCAATGGCCTGATGACTGTGCCAATGACGATGGCGATGAAAATTGTAAATGTAATTTTGTAAAACCTGTAAAAAAGCCAAAAACAAAAAATCACAAAAAGTGCGACCAGAGTTGCCCACACGATTCGCCTGAAAGTCCAATTTTCAATAGGAGAAGGCGTGAGGTCCGTCAAATTTGAGCTCCATTATTTCGCATACAACTAATAACTTACGGGGATTTAGTGTCGCGAAAATCCAAGATATGCTTTTAATCCCACAAAATTTTGATGAAGATAAAATCCACCCCTAAAATATCTTCATCATTATGAATGGCTGCATAAAATAAAACGGTTAAAGTGGCCATGTGGAAATCTGATAATCATGCGTGAATAAAGTAATCGTGTACTTTTGCAGAAATTTGACGATCAGTCATCTTATCCACGGTATCAATAGCAGAAATTTTTCCATCAAGTTTTTCCTTTTTCAGATAAGCAGCGAATTCAACCTTGGCTTCACCCGGGCCAAAAATCATGATTGAATCAGCTTCGCGAATTTTATCAACGATTTCTGAGTAATATTTGTTTAGGTGAAGGCCAAATTGACGATCTCGGCTATCTTCGGCTGTTGAGCCATTCACATCGTTTGGAGAATCTGAGTGTGCACCGGTTGAGAATCGGGTGTGTTTTTCCATGTTAGACAATATAATTTGAACTATCTCTTTTTGGTTCTCAATAGTAACAATAACAGCTTTACGGTGGTCAACCCATACACCCATTTCGATTGTCATGACGCGCTCCTCTACCTCTGAATTGTTATGCCTGCCTTATTTCTTTTTGATCGGCTCTGGAATGGCTTCCTTGCGGGCAGTTTCTTTCAGGCGGCGGATGTGCTTGCTTTCGCTTTTGGATTTCTTATTCAACTTTAATTTGTCAAAAGCACTCATTTTGGTTAATATGGGTTTGGTCATTTCTATTACTCCATAACTTACAAAGCACAAAAACCTGTAATTGAATTTGTGTTAAAGAACACCAAGAAGTCGTAATACGATAAGGATGAGTGCAATTACGATCAAGGTGTGGACCCATCCACTCGTTTTTGGAAAGTTTGGTATTACTCTCCCACCGAAAGCACCTAAAAGCCAAAGAACTACCAAAACAACAATTATTGTCCACATAATTTTTTTCTCCTTTTGTGTTTCTAATTTTATAAACCAGTAAAAATCATTCAGTTATCGATTACTCTTCTCGACCTTCACCACTCGTATCAATTCCGGCTTTTAACCGATCCAGCCTCGTCATTGAAAAAAACCAATTTATCCAGATAAATGTGTGTTTAAGCGCTTGTGAAATAACCAAAAATAGATTTGCCTGCTCAGCGGGCCGACCATCTGTATTACGTGAGACTTCCATTTTTCCTGCTTCCTCGATTAAGAGGACAAACTACTTACTATTCTGCATATCCGTTTTATGATAGGCAAAACGGATATGCAATGTAGACCAAAAAATTATCTTCTTCGCCTTATGGCTCTTACGATGATCAGTAAAATTAAAGCGCCAACCAAGGTGACCAACATAGTTGGGATGGTAATGGCGTCATTGATGGTGCCCACGTGTAATAGTGGGCTGATAAAATAACCAGCCAAAAAAGCACCAACCACAGCTACAACAATATTGATTAGCAAACTTTGGCGGTCGTGCATGATTTCAGTGGCGACCCAACCGATCACAGCAGCAGCGAGCAAGTAGATTAGAATATTGGGCATTTGTTTCTCCTTTTAATAATGTTTGATGATGAAACTGATTCTGATAATTGAAGATGAATTGCATTTTCGCAGGGCTAAGCAGTTTTCTCTTTAAGTTTGGCTTCGAATTCTGTTACTTTTTTGTCAATTTCATCGACCGCCGCCTCATGGGTGTAGCCATATTTCTCTTGCAGCATTCCAGTGAAAAT
>PNNU01000325.1 GCA_013824385.1 Anaerolinea sp. | reverse complement strand
GGGACAATCACCGGATTTTTCACAGTATTGGTGGAAGGTGACGATTTCAATGAACCTATTTGCGATGCCGCAAGAGGTATTCTGGATGGGCATATCATTTTGAGTCGAGAACTGGCGGCCAGAAATCACTATCCTGCCATTGATGTATTAAACAGTGTCAGCAGAGTCATGCCTGCTGTTACATCAAGAGATCACCTTATCTCTGCAGGACAAGCCAGAAAACATCTGGCTACCTATGAGAAGGCTCGGGATTTAATTAATATTGGTGCATATGTAAGTGGATCAGATCCAGAAATTGATGCTGCTTTGAAAGTTATGCCCACATTAACAAGTTTTCTACAACAAAATATGCGCGATGTCACACCCTTTGAAGATACACTAAATACTTTAATGGTTATGCGGTCAGAGGAGGTATAAGATGGCTCCTAAATTTTCATTACAAACTGTTTTGGATGTGAGACATAACCGTGCTGAGGCTTTAGAAATTGAGTTCAGCAAATTATTGCAACGCGAAAAAATGATATTTAACGAAATTGAAACACTTGAAAACAACAAACAATCATTAATGTTCAAATTACATGAACAGATGATCGGGGATATGGATCTCTTTACAGTAGCCCATCTGCGAGCTAATGTGAATCAGCATACAACCGCAGTGAACAACTGTCACCTGGCGTTGGCAAATTTGCAAGTTGAGATCGAGAGCAAAAGGCGTCAACTGATTTCGGCAAGACAGGCAGAAGAAACGCTTGATATTTTGAAAAGGAATGAAATCAAAAAATTCAAAGAAAAAGAAGTCATTCACGAGAATAAAGAACAAGATGATGTATATATTTCTCGTAACTTCCAAAAAAGACAGGAGGTTGATATTCAAAATGATTGATACCTCGTTTAATAACAGTATGCAAATGATGATGATGAACTTAATGATGAAATTAATGGAGAAACAATCTGAAGAGGATCAAGCAGATTCATCCTCCACATACTCATCAAGTTCTCAAAACCGATTCTCTGATTTGATTAAGCAAGCGTCAGAAAAATATGGAATCGATGAAGATTTAATTAGTTCTGTGATCAAAGCCGAATCAAATTTTAATTCCAGGGCAGTTTCTTCAACAGGAGCTCAAGGGTTGATGCAACTTATGCCAGGCACTGCCGCTGGATTGGGAGTAACAAATTCTTTTGATCCTGAACAAAATATTGATGGCGGAACAGCATATTTAAGGAAAATGTTAAACAAATATAGCGGAGATGTCGAGAAGGCTTTGGCTGCTTATAATTCCGGTCCGGGAACCGTTGATAAATATAACGGAATTCCTCCGTATCAAGAAACACAAGCTTATGTATCCAGGGTGATTGGTTTCTATAATGACCAATCCTAAGGAGGAAGAATGAGTAGTTCATTATTTAAAGATGATGCTATCAGTGCTGCAACTTTGGCATTAAAAGGGTTGGCAGCCAGGCAACAAACCATTAGTAGTAATATTGCTAACGTAGACACACCTGGATATAGCGCAAAACAGGTTAATTTTGAATCAACGTTACAGAGAACATTAAATAACGCTGCAAACCCACTTTCCATGTCTAAAACAAGCAGCTTACATTTGGATACAACTTCATCATCCTCATCATTTTTCCAAACCAGTAATCGACCAGGAGGTACTTATCGAGAAGATGGTAACAATGTGGATATCGATACCGAATTGATCGATATGTCTGAAACAAATATAAAATACCAAGCAATCAGTCAGGGGATAAGCAGTAAGCTTCTCCTGTTGAAATCTATTGCCCAAGGAGGCTAATAATGCAAAATGTTGTTGACGTTGCATGTTCATCACCACCAGTTGCGATGAACGCAACAAAGCCGGCCACGCAAGCGGTGCAGGCTGCCGATCAAGACCCTTTTGGTCTTGTATTGCAAAAGGCATCTGAACGAGTTGTTAACGATAGACAATCCGACAGAGCCAACAAGAGCAGTGATTCAAAATCCACAGAAAACACAAGTGGATCAGATTCAACTGCCAATAAAAAAGTGGATAACTCAAAAAAAGAAAGTGAGGTAAAGCAGACCCCAAAGGCTGAAAAAGCTGACAAACCAGCAAAGACCGATAAATCAGAAAAATCAGAAGATGTTGATAAAAGAACAAAAAAAGAAGCAGCTACTGATACTTCGGCTATGGCTTTTGGATACATAAATCCAGATATTACAGTCGTGGATAACCTTGAAAAAGTCGAAGGTGTTAATTTGGCTTCAAGTGATGAAATTGTTGCTGAAGCAATTCAACCAGGCAACTTAACGCCAAAAGCAACCACCACGACCACAAAAACAGAAGAAGGTGTTTCTACACCCCCTGTTATTGTCAATCAAGCTGCTGGTGCAATTTCTACGGGTCAGACGGTTAAAACTGCTGATATAGTAGACAATACAGAAGAACAAACTGGTGTTGCTGCAACAACTGTTACTGAAACAAAAGAGAATCAAAAGTCAAAGGTTGAAACCAAACCCACAATTGCTTTTTCTGAACCACTAAAAAGTAGCAGCAAGATTGGTGAAAACACACAAACTGATTCTGAACCTGCAATTAGTAATACGAGCGAGAAAATGGCAGAAAGTGGAAAAACAAATGTCACCACAAGTGCCAATACTCTTGGACACGAAGCTTACAATAATGCAGGAAAAATTCAGGAAGTTGCTTCATCTGTAGTAGCGTCAGTTACAAAAAATGAAAAGCCAGTGACGGATTCCACTAATCCTGAGACATCACCACCAGACACTCCGGATGGGACGGCGAGTGTACCCGTTCAAACAACCAGTCAGATCAGTGAGTCGGCCCGCTTGGCGGAAGCTCCCAAGAACGAAGTCATCAGTCAGGTTGCAAATCAAGTAGATCAGATGGTTAAGACCAACAGATCGACCTTGCGCATGCAGTTGTATCCCGAAGAATTGGGACACATTGATTTGAGAATTGTCACTACCAAAGATGGAATCAGTGTGACCATGGTGACGGAAAAAGCTTCTACTCAACAAGTTCTGAAATCCGATATGGATGTTTTAAGACAGAACATTGAACAGGCCGGTATCCAACTGACCAATCTGAATATTAACCAGGGCCAAAATTCAAACAGGCAACAATCGTTTGAACATCGGCAAAACTTTTCCAATAATTCCTACCCTGGATCGGGTTCAGATAATTCAAATTCCTCTACCAATGAGCCTAAGAAACACCTGACCTCAACGGTAGTCGATTACAAGGTATAGGAGGATTAAAAATGGCATCCAGTCCAATTAGTTCGATAACACACACAAATAACACTACTACAACCGGTGTTAAAGATAATTCGACAATCGATAATGACGATTTCATGACATTGTTGTTTGCCCAGTTGAAGAATCAAGATCCAATGAAACCTATGGATAGCTCAGAAATGATGAGTCAAATAGCGACTTTAAATTCTCTAAATGCTTTACTTTCAATCAAAGAGAGTATATCGACGCTAAATAATTCACAAACTTTAAGCTATGCCACAAGTTTGATAGGTAAAACAATAAATGCAGTTCCTGATACAAAAGACACTTCCAAAATCGTAACCGGAAAAGTTACTTCAATGACTTCTTATAACGGTGAAACATTGGTTCAAATTGGGAATACAGATGTAAAACTCTCAACCATTGTTTCGGTATCGAATGGATAAACACCATGGCAGATGAGATTAAGATTCAGTCAAACCCGGGTATCATCCCGACCACGGCAATACCATCCACGACAACTGCCAATAAAACAGCGGCGGGTTCAAGTGATGTCAGTTTTGCCGAGACTTTGTCTCAGACTCAGAATCTACGATTCTCAAATCATGCTCAAAAGAGGCTTGAAGCCCGCAATATCAATTTGACTGATGACGGTATAAACCGATTATCGAATGCAGTTGATAAAGCAGAAAAACGCGGCGGAAAAGAATCGCTGGTAATGGTCGATGACATGGCGTTTATTGTCAATGTTCGGGATCGTATGGTTGTAACCGCTCTTGATTCGAAG
>PNNU01000324.1 GCA_013824385.1 Anaerolinea sp. | reverse complement strand
CCATTCTTCGAGCTGGGTGCAGGTTGATCCGATCACGTGAGCGCCGGCTTCATGCGCTCCCTGAGATGCAGCTTGCATGACGCCAATGTAACCGCCCGTCATGACTGTGTGGCCTGATTTGCCCAGCAAGAAACCCAATTGACGGGCTTCTTCGTATGCTTGTTCGCCGGGTTTGGGCGCCGCGCCGCCATAAACTGCAATATTCATTTCACTTCCTCGTTGTTTGATGTTTTTTGATCCCATTCACGACCATAGTTGGTTTGCAGTTTTTCGAGAATGGCACCTTCAAGATCCACACCGGTGATGCTGGCGAGCTGTAGCAGGTAAAGTGCCACATCCGCAAGTTCACCGCGAAATTCTTTTGAGTCTTTTACTTCTTCGCTCCATTGAAAATGTTCCAACACTTCTGCGCATTCAAGGGACAGTGACACGGCCAGGTTGCGTGGGGTTTGAGGTCGAAGCGTGTTTTTACCATACCATCCCTTGGCGGTCACAAAACGATTCATTTCTTCGGTCAGTTCGCGTAAGTCCAAGCTCTAGACTCCCAGTTTTGAGAGAATTTCCAGCGCCTTTTGGGCGGATATGACTTGAACAGGATGCCAGCCGCTTTCGGTCACCATGGCATTAAGGTGTTCAATGACCACTTTTTGGCTTTTTGGGTCGAGCGATTTAAACCGTGTTGCGATCCGTTTGGGTTCTCGAGAGAGAAGGTCATCCCAGGCTTGTTCAAGAAAAGTTTCTTGCATGTTGGTCATCCTCTATTTGATTCTCCTAGATTACCAGACATAAAGGGCAGCGTCAAGCGGGGTGTGAAATAAAAAGCTGGACGGGTACACCCGTCCAGCTTTTGAGAGAAGTTGGGCAACTACTCTTCTTTTCTGTTTTCCATTTCTTTGGTGCGGGCATCGATGATCGGTTGGGCAATGTGTGACGGAACGACATCCGTATGATCGAATTCCATTCTGAACACACCGCGTCCACCAGTGATGGAGCGTAAAGTGGTTGTGTAACGCAGCATCTCTTGAAGCGGAACGGTGGCGGTAACCACGGAATGACCTTTTTCGGTTTCCATACCCTGGATGCGGGCGCGGCGAGTGTTGAGGTCGCCCATCACGTCACCCATGTTGATTTCGGGAACGGTGATATGAACCAGCATGATCGGTTCGCGCAGCACAGGGCCAGCTTCGCGCACGGCTTCTTCGAAGGCTTTACGTCCAGCAACCTCGAAAGCGACCGGTTTTGAATCCACGGGATGTTCCTTGCCATCAAAGACAGAAACATGTACACCCGAAACTGGGTACCCGGCGATAACGCCTTCTTTCATCACAGTGGCGATGCCTTTTTGGATGGAAGAGGAATAGGATTGTGAAACGGCGCCGCCGAACACATCCCAGGTGTATTCGAATTCTTTATCTGTAATGGGTGAGACCTTCAGATGGACTTCACCAAATTGACCTGAACCACCGGTCTGCTTCTTGTGGCGGTGCATGGCAGAGGCAGACTTGGTGATGGTTTCTTGATAAGAGACTTTCGGCTCATGCAAGATAATTCCAACCTGGAATTTGGTTTCGGCACGGCGGATGGCAACGTCAATATGTTGATCACCTAGACCTTGCAGAATGGTCTGCAGGGTTGTGCCGTCGTTATACCATTTCAAGGTCATGTCTTCTTCGACCAGACGGTGCAGGGTGGAGGTAATCTTTGTGGAGTCTCCCTGGGTCTTGGGGAAGAGCGCTACGGAATAAAGCGCCGTCGGGTATTCGGGGATGGGAAGCGTCAAGGGGTGAGTCTTGTCGCATAATGTGTTGGAAGTTGAGGTTTCAGTCAGCTTTGGTACGATGATGATATCGCCAGCATGGGCGACTTTAATACCAAGGGCTTCTTTGCCGCGAGGAACGCCGATGGTGCCGATGCGTTCTTCCATTTGCTTGGTCTGATTCCAAATGCGGGAATCTGCGGCAACTGTCCCTGAATAAATTCTGAAGTAGGTTTGTTTTCCAACAAACGGATCAGCAGTGGTTTTCCAGACATAGACCGCTAAAGGTCCGTTATCTTTGGCTTCAATTGTTTCTTCGCCAGCTTTTCCAGCAGCAATAGCGGGGGCGGCGGTGGCAGGTGACGGCATCAAATCAAGGATTGCATCCAATAATTTGAGGACGCCAATACCAGAATGACCGGCGCTGACCAATACGGGAGCATAGCTGCAGGAACGAACGACTTCAGCCAACCCTTTGATGACTTCTTCATCAGTCAATGCACCTGAATCAAGGTATTTCTCGAGCAGCGTATCGTCGCCTTCAGCAGCGGCTTCAACAAGCTTGGCACGTGCTTCTTCGGCTTCACTTTTCAGATCATCAGGAATTTCTTCAGCAGTTTTGCCATCGCCCTTGTAGGCTTTCATCGAAAGTAAATCGATCACGCCCTTGAATTCCAGCTTTTCTCCCCAGGGGAGCTGTACAGGGATAAGGCGGATATCAGAGTATTCCTGAACGGAAAGCAGGGATTTTTGGAAACTGGCATTTTCACGTTCCATCTTGTTAATCAGCAAGAAACGCGGCATGTTCATCTTGGTGCAATAATTTAATGCGATTTCAGTACCGACCTCCAGACCATTGACGGCATCAACCAGCACAACCACGCCTTCAGCAACGCGCATGGATGAAATGACTTCGCCTACAAAATCGGTGTATCCGGGGGTGTCTAGAATGTTGATCTTGCAATCACGATATTCAACCGGAACTACCGATGTATAAAGTGAAATTTTGCGCCTGATTTCTTCTTCATCAAAATCAGAGGCGGTGGTGCCGTCCTCAATTTTCCCCATGCGAGTGGTAGCGCCAGTGAAATGAAGTAAAGCCTCGCACAGGATTGTTTTGCCAGCACCGGAGTGAGATGCCAGTACAACATTACGGATCTTGTCGGTCGAGTACTCTTTCATGAAAGATGGCCCTTCTCTTTACTTGAGATGACTTCAATCTTCCCATTTTAAGTGAATATAAGATTCTTGTCAAAGTAAAGCAATACCTTATTAATCACTTTTTTACAATATCATAAAAAAAGACTGAAAAGAGCTTGATTAGCATAAAAAACCCCTCCGGCTGACGAGTTTTTTGGTCAACCGGAGGCCTCTGGAAAAGGAAAACTTACTTCATTCTTTTGGCAATGGTGATTAGTTGATCTTTCGAAAGATAGTATGGATTGGTTTGCAGTTCTTTGGGATCAACTCCGAAGATGGAATAATCGAGAGAAAAGTACATGCCATCTTTTTGCCAGCGCAGATGTTGAAATTGGGGAATGACTTCCCACTCGAGATGGTCACCGGCGCCACCCCATGCTCCAATGACGTATTCACCCGAAATATCTCCGATTTTTACAGTTTCAATCTGGCTGCTTTCTCCCACCGGCCAGGAGTCGTTAAAGGAGGTCTTGCGTTGATCGATAAAAAAGTAGCTCGCAGTCATACCAAACGTTTGTTCGTAACCATAGACTTGAACCACTGTGCCTGTTTCGGGTCTGAATTCCATGCTGGATAAGGCTACTCCTTGCGGAACCCAGAATGGCTGGTAAATGTGCCATCCAGTTAATGCTTCACCTTCAGCTATGTTTGCGAAAGGTGTGATGATGGGGGTGCCGTTATCCGGGTCAAAAGGTCTGGTATCTGGTGCTTTTTCAAAGAAAAGAGCTATAAACTGCTGTGCCAGGGTTTGCCCTTTGGGTGTTAAGGCGATGAAGCCGAAGGCCAGCATTAATGCCAACCCAATGGGTAAAAGAACGGCAAAAGATCGTTTCATTTTGAATCCTCCTGTTAATTGTGGGAGGACTGACTGGTGTGAGGGAAAGTGAGCCTGAATCCCGGGCCATAAGTTGATCTGTGAAGCGGGGGCAATTTCTTCGGCTCGTTTTTTGAGGAAAGTATTGAGCAAGTTGTTTTTCATTTCATGCCTCTTTTTCGTTTTTTTCCTGGACGGCAATCGGCTGTGTGTTTTTTAACGTCAGATCGCTTTGTTCGGGTTTGAGAAGCAGTTTGAGTTGTTGACGGGCTTTTCTGAG
>PNNU01000323.1 GCA_013824385.1 Anaerolinea sp. | reverse complement strand
ACATAGGCTATGCGCAGCCCATAATTACCTCGGTCTATGGACGTTGGAGAATGTAGAATTTGACTCTCGTCAGGCGAGTTATAGAGAATGGTTACTTGTTTCGCGTTTGCGTCAGTAATTTGCTCCAATCGTGATTCATCTGCCAGAATAACTGCAGCCGCGTGGTTTATTGCCCAAATATCTATACTTCTAATCAGGCGTTTGAGAAAACCCGGTGTGCGATTCAAGGTGTCGGCATAAAAGTCAAATATATCGTAAATTACAGGAAGATTATGCCTATTGGCAATTAGAAGCGCCGGTAAAATGGTATCAAAATCACAGGCATGAATCAGATCAAATTGATATACGTTTCTGTTCAGCCAGAAGTACAACCTAATTTGCCACCTGATCATGGCTGGAAGATTGAGCAGCCCCTTTGCGTATTTTGAAATGACTTGCAGACGGATGATTTGATATCCGTTCACAACCTCAGCCGCCTTTTGCTGGATATCCCTGCCCCACGCGAGTACGGTTACAGCGTAGCCCGCAGCCGCGAGACTGGCGGCTTCTTTATCCACTCTTGGATCTGGTGATACCGGATTTGCTCTGAGGAATAGAATGCGTTTCATTTACGAATATATCAAATCAAAATCGGCTTAAAGTGAGTAGAATTAAAGAAGAGACAACAAACGGCACAACATCTCAGCAATTTCTGCACGGGAGAGAGGTGTCTCTGGTTTGAAGAGGGCTTGATTCTGGTCAATAGGCGCCATCCATCCTTCTTTGACAGCCGTCTCTATCCAGGGCGCAGCCCAATATTCGCGCGGGGCATCTTTGAAAAGATCCTTCCCAGGTTCTGGTTGAAAATTCTGTGGTTTTGAAGCCCGTAGAAAGATATAAGCTGCCACAGCGCGGGTTATGCCCTGCTCTGGCCAAAACTTCTCGCCGTTGCTGCTTATCGAAAGACCTTGTTCCAGCATCTGTTCAGCCCAATTTGCCGCCCAATAAGAGACAGGTATATCTGCAAAGATTTGTTTCCTTGCAGGAGGAGGTGTGTACTTGTTTCCATTTTTAATCATTAAGCTAATAATTGCCATTTGAAGCCGGGTAAATGCCTGATCAGGCCGAAATGATCCGTCAGGGTGACCTGTTAGAAAGCCTCCCCTATCCACAGCTTCTACATACCGATATGCCCAATGGTCTTTTTGTACATCATGAAAAACAAATTTCTCTTCTTGCGCCCCCGAGCCATTTTTCAGGGCAATTTCTGCTTTGGAAGATTTTACATATTCGTTGGACACTTCTTTGACGCCACCCACCATCCGAACAGTTCCGTGGTCTAACCAAAGCACTTTTGAACATAGGGATTGAATTGAATTAATGCTGTGGGAGACGATTAAAATCGTTGACCCCTCGGCATTATAGCTCATTATCCGCTCAAAGCACTTGCGTTGAAAAGCGGTATCCCCTACCGAGAGCACTTCATCAACTAGAAGGATTTCTGGTTTCTTACATGTGGCTATCGAAAAACCCAACCTTGCAACCATACCGGTTGAGTAAGTACGTAAGGGGGCATCAATAAAATCGCCAATTTCTGAAAATTCTAGGATCGAAGGGAAAAATTCATCTATCTCTGGGCGAGAATACCCCAACAACGCGCCATTTAAGTAGACATTTTCCCTTCCTGTTAATTCCGGGTTAAAACCACCCCCTAATTCAAGTAACGGGGCAACTTTTCCACGTAATACCAGCCTGCCTTCGGTTGGATAAAGGACCCGCGCAAGGACTTTCAACATCGTTGATTTTCCCGCGCCATTTCGTCCAATTATCCCAAAAATATCTCCGGGATAAACTGAAAAAGAAATTCCTTTGAGCGCCCAAAATTCCTCATAAGAAACGCGTTTTTGCAGCCAACGAATTGCATATTCTTTTATGCCCGAAAACTGTTCATGGGGTATTCGATAACGAACCGCGATGTTATCAAGTTCTATTAAGGGCTGGTTTTCAGGATTATCTTGGTTAAGTTCTGTAGGCATATTCATTGATTTTGCTTGTGAAAATAGTCCACCCTAACAGGAGTGTGATTATCGCGCTTGCGATCGCGATTAGGTAAGTGGTTAAATCAGGCATTACTCCCTGATAAATTGGCAGCCGAAACAGTTCAATCATGTAAGTAATGGGATTAATCCAGATAATAAACTGAAATGACTCTGGAATGATTTCTTTTGGAAAGATTATTGCGGTGCCATAAAACAGAATCATCGTAATCACTTCGTAAATCGGGACTATGTCCGCAAAATAAACAGCAATTGTAGCCAGGATAAAACCTATTCCCATGGTAAATAACGCGAAAATAAGCAAAGCAAGAGGTATTGAAAACATAGCCGGCCGGATTGGCGTGTTTGTGATCAGCATTATTAACAGCATCGGGACTAAAACCAACCCATAATTAATGATTGAAGTGCCAACGGCGGACACAACGAAAATTGATTTTGGAACAAAAATGCGCTGCAGTAAACTGCTGTTCCATACCATGTCATTCATCGAGCCAATTGTTGCGCTGGTAAAAAACGTCCAGGCTGTCAATCCGCTGAGAATATAAATTGGGTAATGTTCAATTTGAAACCGAAACATATTGGAAAAAACAATTGTCAATACCAACATCGTCAATAGTGGGTTTAGCATGGTCCATGTAACCCCCAATACCGACCTTTTATACCGAGTTTTAATGGCTCGTGAAATGAATTGTTTGAGCAGCTCTCTATATTGAATTAGATCGCGGAATTCATCTATAAAGGGATGTGCTCGTTCAGCGGAATCATAAACTTGGTGTTGCGCCTCTGCCAAAATACCCATCCTTGAGAACTTTTGGACTATCTTGATAGGAAAAATTTTACCACACTACGCTTATTCAATTGTTACACAATCATTTACTGCTATTGATGGTAAAATATTTTGAATCATCTTTTCAAACTGGGCAAACCAAAAATGATCTTCACTCCAACAAAATTACGCGAAGTGATTGTAATTGAACCCAAAGTCTTTATAGACCAACGCGGTTTTTTCATGGAATCATTTCAGAAGAAGAGCTTCGCGAATGCTGGCATTAATTGCGAGTTTGTTCAGGATAACCATTCTGGGTCTGGCAAAGGAATTCTACGAGGGCTCCACTATCAATTAAAACAAACTCAGGGAAAATTAGTTAGAGCTTTGATAGGCGAAGTTTTTGATGTGGCTGTAGATATTCGTGTCGGGTCACCCACTTTTGGTCAATGGGTTGGTGAATTTCTATCGGCAGAAAACAAGAAACAGCTCTGGGTTCCTCCAGGATTTGCACATGGATTTTTTGTTGTCAGTGAATGGGCAGAGATTGTTTACAAGGCATCCGATTATTATTCGCCGGAGTGGGAGCGAACGATACTCTGGTCAGACCCTGAAATTGGGATTAATTGGCCAATTGTTGAGGGGGAAAAACCAATTGTGTCTGAAAAAGACGCTCTTGGAAAATTATTGTCTGAAGCAGATTTGTTTAAGTAGCCATACCTCTTGTTGGGAGGAATTATGAAAAATGTTTTAGTAACTGGAGGAGCAGGTTTTATTGGCTCCAATTTTGTGCGTTTTCTGCAAAAGCAGGAACCTGACATTCGTGTAATTACTTTGGATGCTTTAACTTACGCGGGGAGTTTAGAAAACTTAAAAGACCTCCCAATACCAGACCGACATATTTTTCTCAAAGGAAATATTTGTGACAGTGAATTTGTTACCAAAGCTTTCACAGAATTTCAAGTTGATACTGTTGTTCATTTTGCTGCAGAAACCCATGTGGACCGTTCAATTCTAGGTCCAGGCCAATTTATTCAAACCAATATTGTTGGTACATTCAATCTTCTGGAAGCGGCTCGTAAATCCTGGTCCAAAAACGGAAATGAGTTTGATGGATCTTACCGATTTCATCACGTATCCACAGATGAGGTCTTCGGCACATTGAAGGCAAATGAACCTGCCTGGGTCGAAGAAACACCCTATTCCCCCAATTCTCCATATTCTGCTTCAAAGGCTTCTTCAGACCATTTGGTTCGAGCCTATCACCACACCTATGGT
>PNNU01000322.1 GCA_013824385.1 Anaerolinea sp. | reverse complement strand
AATGTGTCAGGATAGAGTCAATTACCTTTTCTACTTAATGTCAATAATACAGAAAAACAACTCTATTCTGACGTGTTTTGATGTTCTACCTGACGTCAAGTTAGAGTATACTCTATTCTGACTAAAAGCATCGTGGAATATTTACTAAGTTAGTGACTGTTTTTTTGTGAATCTGATAGTCGCTAATAATAATGAACCTTTGCACATGAGAATATTCTTTTCGTGCAGCTGACCCCAAGCTAGACGACCTCGCAAAAAAATGCAACATGAAGTATGTTCGACTCGTGACTCAAATCCTCAACCCGGGCAGATGTAACGCGCGTATCCTCCTTCGGGGTCACGGCAGAGCATCATACGCTGGACGATATTTGTGATATTTGCACGTTGAATGGCAGGGACTTCGTTTTCCATGCGGAGATCACACCAGCGAAACCAATGATCACGTAAGATCTGACAGAATCGGTTATGGCCGGTGGGGGTGATCTCGGTGTTGGAACGTAGAAAGAACGAGCTTCTCCGGACTATATAGAGGATCCATTCAAACTATATAGAGGATCCATTCAAACTTCTGTTGCACAGCCCGTACCAAACTGCTATACTCTTAAGAGATAATACGAAATCAAGTTTGGGTCAACCTTGACCATTGTTCATAGCGACAGCCAGGGATTGTGGTCATGCTGGAAGATATGATTGATTTATTGTAACCACACGGAAGCATATGTCTGCGGAGGATACCATGTTAGACAAGCGCGATTATTATCGTCTCCCTTGGTCGATGAACGACAACCCCATCGCCTGGATCGAAGTCACCGATATCTGTAACATCCACTGCGAGGGCTGCTACCGTCAGTACATGACCGGCCATAAAACACTGGAACAACTCAAGGAGGAAGTGCTATTCTTCAAGAAGTGGCGCAACCCCGACAACTTCTCCATCGCTGGCGGCGAACCGCTGATCCATCCGCAAATCATCGAACTGGTGGCTTTTATTGCTCAACAAGGCGTTAAACCGGTGATCCTGAGCAATGGTCTGGCGTTAACACCAGAACTATTGCATGAATTAAAAAAAGCCGGCCTGGCCGGATTCACCATGCATATCGACAGTCACCAAAACCGCCCTCACTGGCAGAACAAATCTGAAAAAGAACACAACGAACTGCGCCAGAAGATCGCCGATATGGTCGCGGTGGAAGGTGGGTTGTACCTGGTATTCAATTCTACTGTTTACCCCGACACCTTCCATGAAATTCCCGATGTTGTGCGTTGGGGTCAGGCGAATATCAAGAAAGTTCAGGGGCTTGTGTTCATCACCTACCGCACCGCAACCATATCTGACAATATTGCCACCGACAAAAACGACCAGGCTGTAGATATGAGTAAGCTCAGCTACACCCGCGAATCATTCGATGAACAGTTCGTCACCGCCCCCGAGGTCTGCCAACTCATTAAAGACAACTTCTCCGAGTATGAAGCCTCCGGCTACCTGGGTGGCAGCATCTGCCATGACAGTTACAAGTGGCTGATTGGTGCGATGGTAGGCAGCAAGCATCAAATGTTCGGATCAGTGGGCAAGAAAACTATGGAGATGGTGCAAACCGGGCACCATCTGTGGACCGGGCGCTACCTGGCTTATCTCTCGACAGCTAAAATTGGATCAAAGATTTTCTGGCTCTCGCCATGGGATAAAACCCTGCGACAAGCCTGGAAAAAACGGATCAAAGATGTTCTTCGGCATCCCGGTCATCTCTTTGACGGCATCTATACCCAGAGCATTGGGATTATCCAGGCTCCTGACATGCAACCGGACGGTCGCGCGGATATGTGCGACAGCTGTCCGGACATCACCATCTACGATGGAAAGTTTGTTAATTCGTGCCGTATGGATGAATTCCGTTTGTTTGGCGGGTTTGTCTCAGTGGTTGAGAAGAAAGAAGAAAAGATCGGGACATGAACCGGAAGCCGGGCTTGATTGAAACTATTCGCAGCTTATCCCTGCTATTAAGAGGCAGGCCAAAAGTCCCGCCATCCCTGGACGGCCATCCACTGCTGAAAGTAATCCTCAACCGGCGCAGCGTGCGTTCATTCATCCCCAAGGCAATCCCAGAGGATGTTTTCGCTGCAATCCTCGAAGCCGGACGGTTGGCACCCTCCACGGTTAACCTGCAAACCTGGTCGTTCGCTGTGTTTGACGCCGCATTGTGGCAGCAAACCTTTGGTCATTCAATACCGTTCCACGGCAGCCGGGCAGTGATCGTCATTGCCGATACATACCGCGACCGGCAAGTGCTGGATGTGTTTCCTTACAGCCCGTTGGTGGAACATACCGTGGCAGTAATGAATTCTTCACTGGCAGCAATGAATATGAATATTGCTGCCGAATCTCTGGGTGTCTCATCGGTGATGCTGTCGGAGACCGGGCACAGCGGCCTGCTGGATGCAAAATACCTGAAAGAGAAAATGTGTCTGCCAGAGAAGGCGATACCGCTCATGACAATTGTTTTTGGGTATGCTCACAAGCCTTACCCGCCAATGCCTCCCAAGCTCCCTGCAGAACAGGTCTTTTTCGAAGGGCAATACCCACCCCCGAACCGCGAGACAATGGAAAACTGGTTATCACAAATGAAAGCCGGGTATAAAGCAAGCCACATGCGCTCATCGTTCCAAGATCAGGTAAGCATCTATCAACAGAAGATTATGCAAGCGGAAATCGATTTACACGAGATGATTTTCAACAGGGAAATAGATTCCAAAAGTAAATGATCACATCTCAATATCAATCGGGAAGGTGGGTTCGCTTGCTTGCCCTCGTTCAATGAATTTTGGTAGGTTGATATTCCGCCTTGTACCTGACTTCAACCTATCATGAATATGTGACCATACCCAACCATTTAAATCCAGAAAGCCTGGCCTAAATAACTATAGAAATTTAAGAAAAAAGGTTCAGACTCAATGTCTGAACCTTTTAGTTTTATTTGTTTTGGTTCTTTATTTCTTTTTCAAGTTCTTCAGTTGTGTCTTGCATGGCTTTGGACGCAGCGGTCACACGCCCACCCAAATTCTTGATCTCATTGGCTAAAATGCCAAAAACAGCGCCAATTTCCACTTGATATTTGGTGATGGTCTCAGCTCTATATCCAATTTGTACAATTCCAGGCTCGTCTGTGCGAGAAACCCCGACAAATTTATACATTTGAGAGTCCAAGTCGCGAGATTTTATTGGTTGGGTTACAACCCCGTCTTTTGAATCGATAAGTTTTCGAAAAACAGAGGCTTGTGCTTTTGGGTCATCAGGGAATTGCCATCCATAGGCTGATTCCACATTTGATCCAACTGTAACCCCATCTGAATCTGTAATAAAAACCTCATCGATACCAACTTGTTTCGAAAACTCCATGAGATTCTTGAACTCTAAAGTTAATGCTTTGCTTTCCAGCAAAAGTGTTATCATCCTGCAAATACTTGCCATCATGCTATCCAGCACTTTTTCCATCATTGTGCGGATGCCGGCTGCCGCATGGGCAGACTCAATCGCCGCGTTGATCGCAATCATGTTGATCTCGCCTGCCGCACCTTTGATATTAAAGGCAGCTGTTTTTTGTTTTTCAAGTGATCTTTGTAGATCTTTGGTTTCTGTCATACGTTACAACCTCATACTTCACTCTATAAATGGAATATAGAAGGTAAACCTAAATTCCATGTCAACAAAAAAGTCCTCCCCGTTTTTCAAAAACGGCGAAGAATTTTGGTTGCGTTTTTCAATTTGTAGCATTTTCGGTTCCATATTGCCATAAATTTTACGTATCGTTTTTGTGAAACAAAAAAATGGTTCATAATCTTTTGCGTTCTTAGTGAAATCAAGCTCTGTTTGTTCTTTTTCGCAATTTACACGCGAATATTATTCAATAACCATTCGGGGGCAGTCCATAGCGAGGCACAAATTCCGCAATCACCAAAATCCCATTTGTAACTCGAAGCGTCTGTGCAAATATACCCATCACTTCTAAAATCAATACCGGTCGCTATTTTGCCAGCATTAATAATAATTTTTAGTCCATTGGGAAGTTTGTAGAGAATATGTATTCCTCCCCTGGGCGTTG
>PNNU01000321.1 GCA_013824385.1 Anaerolinea sp. | reverse complement strand
ATATCGCGTACGGGAATATTCTCCCAGTGCAGGTTGGGTGCAAGTCTCAACAAACCGCTGGCCACATCCACCATACCCGGAACCCCCACCCCGATTCCGAGCAGGCGGGAATCGTGCGCCTGAATAAAGTCAGCGGCTTGCTTGGCCTGGGTTAAAACTTGTTCCATGATACCGTCTTGTCCGGTTTCAGGTTTTGAGGCTTGACGCTGGCGCCACAGGATATTGGCAGAAAAATCAGTCACCAACAATTCGATGTAGTCCACGTTGATTTCAATCCCCAGCGCGCAGCCGCCTTCGGGATTGATTTCGAGCAAACGGCCTGGCCTTCCAGTGCTGGCCTGGATCAAGTCAGTTTCGCGGATCAGGTTTTCGTTGATCAATTCGCTGATAATGCTTGAGACCGTGCTCGGGTTCAAACCTGTCTCATTGGCTAACCGGGCTCGAGACAGCGTCTTTTGGGTACGAAAAACGCCCAGGATAATTGCCCTGTTCATTCTTCGCACCCAAACTTGATCTGCTGTGTTGAGCTTGGAGGTAATCATTGCCCCCTCATAAAGAGAAAAAGAGTCGTACAAGAAGAAGAGAAGAGTTAGTTTATTGCCGCAATAAACTAACTACATAATAGAAAGTTTTAATATTAAAGTCAATAGGGAATTTTCAAGTATTTTTGTTTACAGAGGCAGTCAGCCCCCTCCTCTTTACGTACAACATATACAAAATTAAATATGTATTTGGTCGCATCTGGTTAAATAGAAGAGAACAATTCATCGATGTGAAAATACTTGTAACACCGGTGTAGGTGTCATAACCCCTGTCTTGTTCGTGAAATACAAAGATGAACGTTGTTTCACTACGGTTGCTCAATCAGCCAAACTGAATTGCAGGCTTAAATACCCTGTTGTGAACGTGGTCTCAAAAAATTGGCGGTACCATGACCTTGCAGGGGGATGAAGTTTAGGCAGTCGAAAATTCTATTGCACAACTGCGTCTTGGCAAAAATTCCTGTTCGATCTGCCCAAGTTCTTCAGCAAGATGCCTGAACGACCGTTCATTGCAATTATCTTACAATAATTATTTTCAGCTTACGCCCTCTTTTTAGGGAGAATATGAGCGGACAAACCATTCCGGATTTTCCACAACCCAGCCCTCTATTTCTTGCTGGGCCCATGTCTTGATCTTCCACCACGTGAAACCATCAGCCAACATAGGACCATCAATGATCTCTACATAATCATCGGTGGTTAATTGGGATAATATTTTGCCAGAAACAGAGGGTTCTGAACGCATGTTCAGTTTATCGCCTGCTTGATTAATAATATAGACATCATTTTTTCGAAATACCAATGATTGCGTGGGAGTGCCGCCCATGAAGACAAAATTCTTCGCCCAAGAGGGCAGAGGTGGGGCGCTACCATCTGCTAATTTTGCGCGCCATTCATCGTCCGTCAGGCGTTGATCTCGCGGCTGGCTAAACTCGTAATAAGAAAAGACACCGCCTTGAGCAATTTCTAATGTGTTTTCCAACGGCACAACCACATAGATGCGATCCACGTACCCAACGCCAACTTCCAGAACATTATCCCCGGCACCGGAGACTGCAGCAATAACAGGTGGTTTTGGCATTTCACTTTTTGGTATGTTAGAAGCTGATTCCTGGGACATACATTCAACCACCCCAAGACAATCTGTAATTACCCAATTCTCTTCTTCACTAATGGTTACCCCGGATAATTCTTTGGCAGCAATATCGCCAAAAGTTGAAAAACTGTCCGCCAAATCATTCATTCCGCGGATTTGCATCCACATTGGAACGCTGCTTCCTTCTGATGGTGCATCCTCCGAATAATTCATTAAACGGATTTCCAAATCGGCAGCCAATACGCGTGCGATATAAGCCAGCCGATAGAAAGCTTGCGGATTGGGCTCAACATAACTGGGTGCAGGGTTAGACCTGGGTGGTCCACCGCCGCCGGCTCCTTCAGGCATCTTCGTATAAAGAATGGTGTCATGCTTAAGTTCCGCCCAACTGCCAAGAACTGAATTCATCTCTCTAAATGCCCAGGTATTGGTCTGCATGACTACCGGGTAAGCGGATTTCTTCTCTTTCAATACCGGAATAAACGAATAGAGCCAACCGTCATAAAAACGACTCAGCCATTGGTGTTCAGGCTGGGATTGCACATTCGTCTGCATCTTTGCCATTTGTTCAGGGTAATTCTGAAAGTTATTTGCTCCAACAGCCTCCAATTCTTGTAACGCAGGGGCTGATCCGAAAGCCGCCATCACATCCAACCCTGAGGGGATATCACGCCGCTGTCCTTCTGCATTTTGTTTTACCTTATCGAAAATCAGGTTTTGGAAAATCAATCCATCCATGGTGAATCGTTGACCCATGAAACGCCATCCGATTTCTTGAGCCAAATCAACTGTTGAAACTACAAAAAGGGAATTGATCTGTGGAGCCGGAAGCAGGTTGCCTTGATTCTGAAATTCATTCCACTTCTCATCATCCGCCAGGTCTAATAAACTCAGACTATCACCGTACACTTTATCCATCAAAGTCGCGTATTCCAACGGACCGGCATCATCAGAAGGTCCGATGATAAAGTTCAGGAGTTGATAGATTTCTCCCCAAAGTTCAGAGACAGGTCGATTGTCTATTTCTGCGCGCCGCATGGCCAAGGTGATGATCAACGGTACCCGAGAAGGGATAAAACCGGGTTGGTCAGGGTTCTGAAGCCGGAAGTGCATTCGACCAAACCAGGTCATGCCTCTGAAGTAGGCTTCGAGGTCAGGGTCGCCCTCATAATGACCCACCGGTTTGTAGGCGCCGTAATCGTCTTTAAATTCCGGGAAGAGCACTGAAAAAGAGGACCCTCCAGCGGCCAGTATCTGTTCCACTTGTTGAGTGACAATATCCTTTACCTTAGAATTGATCTCCTCTTCTGGGTTGAATAGTTTTAAAGCCACCGAAAGGTAAGCCATGGCTTGCAAGGTTTCTTTTTCCAAGGAGGTGCCTTCCACTTCCGAAAGCGAGGATGATACCTTTTCGAGTGTAGCCCTTGTGATTGATATTATTTGTGACCGCAACACTCCTCTTTCGATCGATTTTAGGATCTCATCGAAGTTTAAATGAAGCGCGTGATATGCAGCATCTGTTGTCAGGTAATAGGGCTGTCCTGTGATTTTTGCCGTTTCTTTTGAGATGTCCCCAAATTGGGGTTCCTGGCTGTGAATGACGACAAAACCGTTCTTTTGCAAGAACGCATTTTCTTCTGCAGTCAAACCCTGTACGACTTCAGGATTTGACGTGCTCGATATACTGAGAGGCAAAGGAACCTCTATCCCTGTGAAAAGATTTTCTTCCCAGGTTTGTAACTCGATTGATTGTCCTTCCAGAGTTGTGGTGACAAGGGGTTTGGAGAGGTCAACCATAAAAGCGGACAGAGGTGCTTGTGTAGCCAGGTTCTGTGCGCCTGGTTGTGTCATGGCAGTGGTTGTTATTGTTGGCTGATTGTCAGGCGTAGCTGTTCCAGCTACATCTTGGCATGATGATAATAGAAATACCAGAATTATGATTATGGAACATTTTTTCATCTACCCCTCCTCGTTTGAAAAACCAGCGGCTATTCATAAGCAGACTATCTTTGTCTTGGTCTCATTATAGGATAAAAGGACAGTGGAAAGTATTATGAAAAAAAATGTATTCAATACGCGTACTGAATTGATAGTATTTCCTTCTTGACATAGTATCAACTTAGTAGTACTATCTAGTCATTATTATTTAGTAACAGAAAGGAGAAAGCTTTGGACGACAAAGAAGGCACGCTTAAAAAATTCCAGAAAGAATTGAATTCAGGCATTGCATCCCTTGTCTTGTTGGGTGTCATGGCGAACTCAAAAGAGCCGCTCTACGGATATCAAATCGCACGTCAAATTGGCGCCGGTCAAAAGGATGGACTCTCAATGAAGCAGGGGGCGCTTTATCCCGTGCTGCGCTCGCTTGAAAACAGTTTGCTGCTACAGAGTCACGTGGAACCCTCCACTTCCGCACCACCTAGAAGATATTACCAGATCACTCCCGCAGGAAAAACCGCC
>PNNU01000320.1 GCA_013824385.1 Anaerolinea sp. | reverse complement strand
GCGGGCATCCCGTACCAGGTTTTCGGCGAAAGAGCTGGCGCACTGGCCTGGATGATCGCATGGAGCCGCGTGGCCATGGCGCGATCCGGTTCCGGCATCTCGGCGATCTTCGCGAGCAGGGCGCTTTCCTCGTCTGCCTTACTTGCAGCGGCCTTCAGCTCCCGGGCGCGCTCCTTCATCGCAGCTTTTTCCTCAGCCGTGAATCCTGTGTCCTTCTTTGGGCTCATAGAAACCTCCTAATGGTGACTGATTTTTTTGAAGTCAGGCACTCTATCTTAGGACATTTATCCCGGAAATTCAAGACGGAAATTGTCCGAATAACCCGTCATCTGCCTTCTGCAGGCTGGCGCCGATGACCTTCTGCACCTTGAGCATGGCGTCTGTCACGCGTTTGGATTTTTCAGGGTCAGGGTTATCTACTAACTCGCCCAACGGTTTGCGTTAGCGGCGGGGCGGACGTGAACAAGGTCTGGGAGCAGTATAAACTCGAACCTAGAAAATGCTTGTAAATGGCGACGAAACTCGCCAATCCACTGCATGCTTTGTTAGCCCGCTGATGGTTGGGAAGGTAGCATTGCTTCTGCTCGTCTTTTTATGCCAAGCATACATTTGCGCATCATCAGGATGTCGAAGAACTCAATAAGCAGGTTGAATACAATAACAGGCGAAAACCAGCGATATTTCACTCGTACACGCGTTACAAGACGAGAGTGGGTTTCCCCGTCAGCGTAGATTTCCCAGACCCAGGAAGTGTCTCCTATTTTATCCCACCACAACATCCATTTATTTTGACTAAAATCCTTAACCAACAATCCTTGTTTTCCGTCTGGACTTAAAGGAATAACATCACCAACCTGAATGTTTTGATGTTCAGCAAGGATACTTTCTGCACTTTTCCTGCCCAAATTATCCAACAGGTCATAGCTATACCAACCAGCCCGCTTAACTCCCATTTGAACGATCCAGGGATATATATTCTCCGCGGGTGCATGGATCGTCACTGCACGAGTAGCGTTGAAGGAAGGTTTGCCAACAATGTCATCCCCAGGCATAGAGCGTTTGATTTCATCGTCTGTAGCCCCCCAGCGAAGCTGCCAGGGGCGAAAAAGTGTAAGATAGACAAGCACGAGAACGATGAAAATGGAAGCAATAACAAAAGTGTATGGTTGCATTCAATCTCCTGATTCAAGTAAGCGGGCAAACGGTTTGCGTTAGCAGCGGGGCGGGCGAGGACAAGGTTTGGGAGCAGAAAAAACTCGAAGCCACGCTTCGCGAAATAGTCGACGCGAAGCGTGCCGCACACGCGAAGCGCAGTCACCACTGCCCGGTGCGCACTGTGTCAGGCGGCAGGAGCTTATTTGCCCACCCCATGAATTGATTTTGTTATCCGTTATTTTCTCATCGAATTACTGGTCATTCAATCCTTTTCCATTGAGAATTTGCTGCATATATTTTTCAACTCTCAACTCCCGGGTTTTGGATTGTTTGGGTGCAGAAAAATAAAGAATGTATGCTCGTTGCCGTCCTGACGTTAATGCATCAAAAGCAGTTTTCAAGGCAGGAATTTCATCTAATTTATTTTGAAATTCTTCCGGAATGTTGAATTCTGGCGTCTTTTTCAAACTCACTTTCAAACCGGCTTTTTCTACTTCAATGGCTTCATAAATATACGCTTTCAAGATAGGTTCCATCTCAACAATTTCTCGAACATGGGTGAACCGAATCTGGCGCGCCGCCTGCGTATTCTCCGTCTGTTGGATTAGAATACCCCTGGCATCCTTTAACAAGGCGCCTTTGAAAAACAAAATTGCACAGTATTCTTTAAATACATGTATTAAAACGATATTGTTTTTCTGAAACGTGTAACAAGGTACACCCCATTTCAATTCCTCGGTTAGCTGACAGTCAAGAATGAGCGTTCTCAATTTCTCTAATTCTTCATGCCACTTTTTGTCTTCACTAAAATAAAAATCAACCTTGGGATTCATTCTATTCATTTATAGATCCTCCGAAATAAAGTGAGTTTATATCTGCTTGCGATTTCTTTTACTTCTTTGGCTTTGGTAATAATTCTGCCGCGAAACCAGAAACAGGAGGTTCTTGAATTTTTAGATTTTTGATAAAAACTTTTTTACTGATAACCATAATTTTTTAGTTTATCCATTATTAGGTTCCCAAATTTCAGGGATAATGCAGTCCCAGGGAAGTTTGTATTCATCAGTGGGATCATAGATATGTGTTTGAAGGTTGACAACTAATACCTCTGGATGCGACAAGGCTTTCCATCCATGCATTACCATCGGAGGAATTTTAAGGAGCCTGGGTTTAAGAGTACCCAAAAATACAACATTTACATCACCAAAAGATGAACAATTTTCTCGAAGGTCAACAAGCGTAACCTGTAATTTTCCTCGAGTTATCGTAAATTGGTCAGCATGAATTTCATGGTAATGCCAACACTTAACTACTCCAAAATCTGTTGCACTCTGATAAACATGCTCAATTGGCGCGAAGCCAGCTTCTAGCCAGGAACGACTCCAAAGTTCGGTTACCTCTCCCCTTCCGTCTAAATTTACTTGTAAGTCCTTTACCAATACCCCTTCAATAGTTGGGGTATTACGTAAGGGTTTCACTTTAAAGTTTATCGATTTAAGCCAATCTATTGTTATTTCTGATGCTCTCATATTTACATTGCCTCGATGTTTTTGTGAAATTTTTTCTTGTGATTAATAATTTTACACTACCTGCATTCATGATTTGATAACTCAAGTTTGATTCAATGATAACCCCATGGCATGCCTCAATTTTTATGCCCAACGGCTTGCGTTCGCGACGCATGGCGTTGGGGCGGACGTGGACAAGGTTTGGGAGCAGAAAAACTTGGAGCCAGAAAAATGCTTGAAATGCCGCACCGTACACACAAGTACACTGCACGCTTTATTGGGCAGGTTTCGCAAGATGGTTTCGAATTTGAACTCCACCCTGTTGCTAATCGACGGACAGCAAAACACTTTGATCTCATTGACTTGTACTCTTCAAGATATTCTTCTTTTCACAAACATTCCAATATTCCTCTTGAGTAATGATGAAAGCGTAACCACCCTCTTCGTCTACTCCTACATACTTCATGCCCAGCTTTTCCATGACATGCTTTGAGGCAAGGTTTTCTGGTGCTGCACCACCATGAATACTTGCCAAGTCCATTTGAATAAAAGCATAACTTAATAATGCTCTAGCTGCTTCAGTCGCTAATCCCTTTCCCCAATAATTAGCTTTCAACAAGTAGAACAGAGCTGGATCGACCTTTGTTTGGTCTAAATGATCTAGCCCGCACCATCCGATGAATTCATTCGTGTCTTTGATGATGATCGCAAGACACAAGTGCATCAATTTTCTTGGCGAGTTCTTTGCGTGATTGGAGAGCATCCAAAGGATTTTCCGTTCAGCTTCTGCAAGAGGAATTGATCCATTATCTAATTTCCAGCTGGATGCTACATTTTCAACATCTGCCATAGTGACAGTTCTAATAATTAGCCTGACCGTTTCGATAGATACATTGGATGTCATAGTGAAATGCTATCTTCCTAATGCTTTATTGGCAGTCATTTCCTGTGTTATGCAGCCCAACGGTGTGCGTTACCTGCTGGTGGGCGAGATGAGACAACGCCATTTTGACGGAACCAGCTCCAAGCCGCGCAAACGGCCTGAAAACGCGCAGACTCCCGCCAATCGGATGCACGCTTTGTTGGACGTGCGATGTTGTGCAAGACGAACCGGCCAGTGTGAATGCCTTATCGTTTTCACGGGTGCCTGGATTTTTGCCGCGTTTCACGCATTGCTCTTGCTACTTTTGCTGAGTCTTTGTCTTCACGCTTGTTCAATTCCCGAACGATATTTTCATGGTCTTCATCATCTCTGTTCTGGCTCAATTTATAGCCTGCGTCTATGCGGGTGACATCTATTGCAAAACCAACAGTGCCTTTCATTTCTTTTTCTACAAAATCTCGAGGAAGGCCTTCAAGGCTATATGGAGTATTCACTTCGTGGTTATGGACCAGACGGCTGAATAAGGCAAACAAATCGTCCCCTTGTAAAAAACGTAAA
>PNNU01000319.1 GCA_013824385.1 Anaerolinea sp. | reverse complement strand
CGTCGTTCTTGCCGTTGCGGTCTGGAAGAAGAACCACGTGGCCGCGGTCGAAGCAGCGCTCGCGGAAGAAGCGAGTTCGGAAACATTAAATAATTTATATAAATAGAAGTTGGTAAGTTGAAAATATATGTCGCTCAAAGACCGCGCGAAACAACTCAAGACCGATATCCCCGCCGTGTTCCTCGCGCTCAAGCGTAAGGAGACACCGTGGCACGCGAAGCTCCTCGCGGGGCTGACCGTGGGCTACGCGCTCTCGCCGATCGACCTGATCCCCGACTTCATACCCGTGCTCGGGTATCTTGACGACCTCATCCTACTGCCCGCTCTGGTCGCGCTGACCATCCGCTTGATTCCGCAGGAGGTGATGGCCGAGTGCCGCGCGCAGGCTGCGGAACTTTGGAAAGACGGCAAGCCCAAGCGGTGGTATTACGCGATTCCGATCGTGCTTGTATGGCTGCTGGTCGTGTTTCTCATCGTCCGCGCCATAATTGCGGCAAAATGAAGCAAAAACTCGAATGCAAACAAAAATCCCCGCAGGCTCGTTCCGGCGGGGATTTTTCTTGTTCAAACTTACTTTTTCTTCGCGAGGTTTTGTTCCTTGCGGTAGGTGGTGATGCGCCGCACCAGATCCAGAGGAATCGGCTGATCCAACGGGAACTGCACCGCGCCCTTGCTGAGTTTGTATGCGCCGAGCTCGGCGGCAAACGCCGCGATTCCGTCCGCGCCGGGGTAGAAGCCGATGTGGCTCTTGTAGCCCGCGAAGTGGACGACGTTGCCCTTGAGGAAGAACGTCGGGATACCGTAGGCGATCTTCTCCGTTGATTCGGGGAGGATTTCGAGGATCGTATCGCGCAGCTGGTTCAGCTTTAGTTGCACCTCCGGCGGGAAGCCGAGGATGTAGTCGGTGATGGGGGTGGGGGGATTGTGGGGCATGGGGGGGACGCCTCCTATGAAATAGGTTATGTGGTGCTAAAACACAGTGTGAATCGATTAGATTTGTATCTAGAGCTTTGAACGCTTTGGTCAGCAGGTGTTTTATTAATTCAAATGCACAGAATAACGAATAATAAAGAAACATTCGCATGAAGGTTGGTGTTCATACATAGTCTTTTATATGATATCATATTAACAATGCTTTTATGTATAGGGGAAATAAATCATGACTGAATACTATAATATCGACTATGCAACTGGAAAAGAAGTGCGATCAAATCCGGAGGAAGCATTCCGCCAATTGTTTGAACACATTTTGATTGATGAACTTGGATATCCCAAGGAAAATATTGATATTGAAGTGACACTACAAAGAGGCTCTGCCAGAAATGCTGAGAAAGCGGACATAGTGGTTTACAACTCAAATATACACCGACAAGATAATGCATATATAGTAATAGAAATTGAAACACCTAAGAAAAAGTATGATCATCAAGCCACATCTTATACCACCGCAACCACCGCGCCTTACTGTGTTTGGTTTGCTGGCTTCGATAAAGGAAGTGAAGGACCTTTTTACTTTTACAGAAATTTAGCAACTGAACCGACCAAATTCGTTGAAATACCGGTTCTACCCAGATATGGTGAAACACAAGAAACAATTGGAAAATACAAGAAAAGCGATCTCAAGCCAGCAAAAGCACTAAAACTTTTGTTCAGTCGGATATATTATAAATTATATGGGAATGGGCCAATAAAACGAGAAGAAAATATTGCTGTAGAGATAATAAAACTGCTGTTTTGCAAGATAATTGATGAGTTAAATCCGAACGAGCTGTGCGATTTTAGAGCTACCCCCATAGAAATTTCGTCAACTGAAGGACGCACAGTCATAAGAAAGAGGATTGAATCAATATACGAAAAGCTATTGCGCGATCCTGATTTCGGTATGCTCTTTAAAGCAGAGAAACTTGAATATAGTGATGAGTGGATAGCATATATTGTTAGTGAATTGCAAGGTGTTTGCTTAACACATGAAGATACCAATACAGATGCACTAGGGGATGCTTATGAAGTATTGTTGCCATCTACTTTGAAAGGTGATAGTGGTCAATTCTTTACTCCACGGGAGATTGTTCGCTTCGCAATTGATGTTATCAACCCCAAATATATAAAAGGCGAAATCATATTGGATACTGCATGTGGTAGTGGAGGATTTTTATCAATTGCGGTTGAGAAACTTAGAAAACAGATTAAAGATTTATATAACGGAAGAGGGTATACGAAGGATCGTCTCAATCTGTTATTAAAAGATTATGCGAACAAGTACATTTTTGGGTGTGATATAGATCCTCTTTTATATAGAATCGCTAAATCGTATATGGCAATCGTTGGTGATGGCAAAAGTAATATTTTTAATTTCGATTCATTAGAACCGTTTGATTCGCTGGATCCGGTTTTTGCAAGTCGTATCAAACCTGGAACCGTTGATGTCATTACTACCAATCCGCCATTTGGGACAAAAATCGATGATACCCGAAAGAATGTTCTGGAGAAATATGATCTAGGGCACCGTATTACTGACGGTGAAAAAACCGAACACCTGCTAGATGGACAAGATCCAGATAAATTATTTGTTGAAAGAGATATTCAATATCTCAAAGAAGCAACTGCAAATTCAGATGGCGGAAGAATGGTGATTGTTTTACCCAAACAGAATCTGTCTGGCACTGAAGAAGCTAGTATAGAATTTAGAAAGTGGTTGTTAAATAAAGTACAGATTACAGCAATCATTGATCTACCGAGAGAGGCATTTCAACCTTATACCGGGACGAAGACATCATTAGTGTTTTTAAAGAAAGTAAGAGCTATCCCGGAAAACTACCCGATTTTTATGGCTGTTTCTGAAGCGGTTGGTCATGACCGGCGTGGGAATCCGCTATATAAAAAAGACTCAAATGGGCAAAGCGAAGTTGGCTCTGATGGCTTGCCTGTTGTTTGGAATGACTTGCCTTCAATTTATGACCAATACCAGAAGTTTCTAATCGCTGATCATGTGGAATTAAAATCCCCGAGTTGCTTTGTTATTGAATCAAAACAAATAAAAAATGATATTACTCGTAGAATCGATGCTTGGTACTGGGATCCAAATAAGAATTCGATTGCTAAAAGCATTGAGGAGTCTGTTGGCGAAGAAGTATTGGAAATCGTTTCTTTAGGCAATTTAGTTGTTGAACACGGTATATTTTATCCGGGTCGACATAAAAGAAATTATGTTGAGCCTACCAAAGACAGCGTAGCTTTTTACTCTGGCACTCAAATTTTGCAGACGAGACCATTTGATTTGCAGTATCAGCCGAAAAATTACTCACCAGCAATGAAACACTTTGTTAAGAAGGGTTGGATCTTAATTACACGTTCGGGTTCGACAGGGCGTGTTGTAATAGTTAATGAAACGATGGAAGATACTATGGTCTCCGAGCATGTGATAAGGGTGATTTGCGATGAAACGTTAATTGATCCATATTACGTTTATTCATATTTGTCCACAGAGAAAATTGGACGTGTTTTACTTGAGAAAGGGATATATGCTTCTGTAGTTGATCATATTACCCCGCAATTTGTAGCTACTATTCCGATCCCAAGATTGAATCCGACTATTGAAAAAAGTATAGCTGATAGAGTCAGAGAATCAGAAAGTAAACGAGATGAGGCAAATCGGGTTTTCAAGTGTGAGCAAGATCAAATTGAAAATACTCTATTTAGGAATATGGAATATCACGATTAAAAAACCGAGTGTTTTTTGAGGCGTGAAAGCGGGGGGAGTAATCCTCTCTTCCCCCACCCGTAACTAAGTCACCGACTATCGATCACCAAATATCGTATCATAGTACCAAACAGGAAAGGTTACACTTTTTGCATGGTACAGGATACAACAACCAAAACACCAAAACAAAAAAGCTGGAAACGGTACCTGCCGATGATGATTCTCGCCGTCGCGGGCGCCATCGCCGGCTTTTTGTATTACCGTCTGGTCGGCTGCGTCAGCGGCGCATGCCCGATCACATCCAATCCATATAGTTCCACCGTTTACGGCGGCGTGATCGGCACGCTGATCGGCTATCTCTTTACCCCGGGCAAGAAGAGAGAGGAGGAAGCGGGCAAATGAAAAAAGTTGTGATT
>PNNU01000318.1 GCA_013824385.1 Anaerolinea sp. | reverse complement strand
AGAATTCAATGACCAGGGAGAAATAACGCAGGTTATCGTTTCTTTTGTGGATATCACTGAGCGCAAACGGGTAGAGGAAGCCCTGAAAGAACATTACTCCACTTTGCGTGGCATCATTGACAGCACAACTGAACTCATTTTTTCAGTGGATCGGCAATACCGTTATACGAGTTTCAATAAAGGACACTCTTTAGTCATGCAACAAATCTATGGAGCAGAAATTCAACCCGGTAATAGCATTTTAGACTATATGTCTGTCGCAGAAGATCGAGAAAAAGCAAAGCATAATCTTGATCGGGCATTTGCTGGTGAACATCTGATAGAGGCGGCATATTCCGGTGAGGAAAAGCGATCACGGTTGCATTTTGAAGTATCACATAATCCAATTCTCGCAGAAGATGGTAATGTTATTGGCGTGGCTGTGGTTTCCCGAGATATCACCGAACGAAAACGGGCAGAAGAGGCGCTTCTAGAGAGTGAACGGCGATATCGTGACATCTTCGATAACGTTCAAGATGGACTCTACCTGCTTGATGTCACTGAAGATGGCCATTTCAGAACCATCGAAGTCAACCCTGCTCTCGAACGCATGACTGGGATACCCCGTTCCCAATCTATTGGAAAAACTCAGGAAGAAACAGTACCTGAAGAAATTGCCAGTAAGGTAAATGAATCATATCGTCGGTGTATCGAAGCAGGTCAACCCATTCAAGGAGAAAAGGAATTATCCTTACCCTCTGGACGGCATATATTTCATTCAATCCTGATCCCGGTATGCGATGAAACCGGCCGCTTCTCTCGTATCATCGGGATCAATAGAGATATAACTGAAAGCAAGCAGTCAGAAGAAGCTTTGAAAAAAAGTGAAGAACGTTTTCGCATGGCACAAACGATCGGTCATGTAGGAAATTGGGAATATAACCTTCAGACAAAAGAATTTTGGGGATCTGATGAGGCTAAACGGCTGTATGGTTTTGATCCAAACCAAGATAACTTTTCAACTGAAGAGGTTGAGAAGTGCATTCCAGAAAGAGAAAGGGTTCATCAAGCACTTGTTGATCTAATTGAACTTGGAAAACCCTATAACCTGGAATTTGAAATTATCCCCAGAGATTCCTCAACGCCGAAAGTCATTAGCTCAATTGCAGAAATACAAAAAGACAAAAATGATTTTCCAGTAAAGGTTTTAGGGGTAGTTCAAGATATTACCGAACGTAAGCAGGCTGAAGAGGAGTTGCTTCAAAGTGAAGAACGTTTCCGCAGGTTGACTGAAAACGCCAGGGATGTGATATACAGAATGTCCTTACCTGATGGGAATTATGAATATGTAAGTCCGGCAGCATTATCCGTTTTCGGATATTCTCCAGAAGAATGCTATGACTCTCCAATACTTATCAAACAAGCAGTTCACCCCGATTGGCAAAACTATTTTAAAGAACAGTGGGCTAACTTAATCAAAGGTGAGATGCCTCCCAGGTATGAATATCAGTTTATTCATAAATCAGGAGAAGTTCGCTGGATGAATCAACGTAACATTTTGGTGCGTGACCATGCTGGAAAACCAATTGCAATTGAAGGAATTGTTACCGACATTACTGAGAGTAAACGGGCAGAAGAAGATCGCCTTGTTAACCTGAAGTATTTCGAAAAAATGGATCTTGTCAATCGTGCCATGCAAGGTACAAATGATTTAAATCAAATGATGAGTGATGTGCTGGATGTTGTGTTATCAATTTTCAATTGCGATCGGGCTTTTCTTATGTACCCATGCGATCCTGAAGCTGACTCTTGGCAAGTATCTATGGAACGAACTAAACCAGAATTTCCAGGGGCACAAAAATTGGGGATGGAAATACCTATGGATAATGAGGTGGCAGCAACTCTTCGACTATTGCTTCGTTCAAATAGTCCTGTTAAATTCGGCCGTGGAAATGATTTTGCCCTTCCTGTGGAAGTTTCTGAACGTTATGGATTTAAATCTTTTATGTCGTTAGCCATTCATCCCAAGGTAACCAAACCTTGGCAGTTTGGAATACACCAATGTTCATGTGCCCGGATTTGGACAATTGGTGAAGAAAGACTATTTAAAGAGATTGGCCGAAGGATATCTGACAGCCTGACCAGTTTATTATTTCTCCGCAACCTGCAAGAAAGCGAGACAAAGTACCGCCGTATTGTAGACACAGCAACAGAAGGCATATTTGTGATCGGACCTGATACCTTGATTACCTCTTCGAACGCCAGGATGTCAGAATTACTTGGTTATTCTAGTGAAGAAATGGTCAACCGCTCATTAACGGACTTCATGTTTGAGGAGGATGTTGCTGATCATTGGAGAAAAATTGAGAATCGTCGCCAAGGTTTGTCAGAAACCTACGAACGAAGGTTCCGATGCAAAGATGGCAAGATATTATGGACTCAGGCTTCTGCGACACCCATCCTTAATAAGGATAATCAATACAATGGCTCCTTTGCGATGTATACAGATATCACAGATCGCAAACAAGCCGAAGAAGAAATCAATAAACTCACTCAGGAACTTGAACAACGCGTTGTTGAACGTACTTCTCAACTGGAAATTGCAAATAAGGAACTTGAATCTTTTGCACATTCAGTCTCACATGATCTGAGAGCACCATTACGCCATATAGATGGTTATATCGAGATGTTGAACAGTAGTACTCATAATATTCTTGACGAAAAATCGCAAAAGTACATGGAAATAATCTCTGGGTCAGCAAAAAAAATGGGCATGCTTATTGATGACCTTCTATCGTTCTCACGTATGGGTCGTAGTGAAATGTATAAATCGAAGGTTGATCTGGCTGCCTTGGTTCAGGACGTAATAATGGAATACAAACCCGAAGCTGCGGACAGGGATATTCGATGGAAGATCTCAACTTTGCCTGAGATCACTGGCGATAGAGCCTTATTGCGAATTGTGTTGGTTAACCTGATTTCAAATGCATTAAAGTTCACTCGTTCTAGAAAGATTACTCGAATAGAAATCGGATGTGAGAATGGAAAAAATAATGAAGTAGTAATTTATGTACGCGATAATGGAGTTGGTTTTGATATGAAATATGCCGATAAACTCTTTGGTGTTTTTCAACGCCTACATCGGCAGGAGGATTTTGAAGGAACAGGAATCGGTTTGGCAAATGTTAACCGAATAATCAGTAGGCATGGCGGTAAAACCTGGGCTGAAGCAAAGGTAAATCAAGGCGCCACTTTTTATTTTTCGCTGCCCTACACAAAACAAGAGATACTATGACGGTTTTAAAACATATCCTGCTCGCAGAAGATGATCCGCATGATGTTGAGATGACCGTTAACGTGCTTAACACAAATAATCTGGCAAATGATATTTGTGTTGTGCGTGATGGTGCTGAAGCGTTGGATTATCTATATCACAGGGGTGTTTTTTCGAAAATAAAAAGTGGAAAACCAGTGGTCATCCTGCTTGACTTAAAAATGCCGAAGGTAGATGGTATAGAAGTTCTAAGAATAATCAAATCAGATAAAGATCTGCAAATGATACCTGTGGTTATCCTGACTTCTTCCAGTGAAACGCGAGACCTAGAAACTTGCTATCAGCTTGGAGCCAATGCGTATGTTGTGAAACCGGTCAGCTTTGCTGATTTTGTTGAGGCAATAAAACAAATCGGGATTTTTTGGGCTTTGATCAATAAAACAGCTCCTTCTGGTATTCTGAGGACTTAATCACTTCTACAAATACCTATTTTTAATCAGATTTGCACATTGTCAGTAACAAAAAAACAGCATACTATTACAAAACGCGCACCTTATTCGTGTCGGGTACTAATCCCGCAAGCATCATTTCTATTACATAATAAATAGCAGCACGATTTTTTGGGTCCCCAAGTGTTTCTTTTCGGTTAATCGTATTGCGTCCAGGTGATATTATTTTTTGACAACAACCAAAAACCTTGGTGGATGTTGCCGCAAGTTCAAGTATGACAGTTCGTTATTCCGTTTCAGTCACCTTGTGGATGATGCGAGGTTGCTCAGGGTTGTAGCCCTTGACAACGGTCAGGTGGTAGGCGAAGAGCTGCCCTGCGACGATGGCGGGGATGGGGCTGAGCCACTCGGGCAGGTCAAC
>PNNU01000317.1 GCA_013824385.1 Anaerolinea sp. | reverse complement strand
TCTTGATCTATTAAAGTTAACCAGGCACATCTATCCCGGCTTTTTGAAGATTCCAGAATTAATTCCTCTCAACACCCAGTTTTTGTGGATGGAGTTGGGGCAACCTGAACGTCTTTACATCCCTGGAATCAGTTTTGGTATTCCAATTTTGACCATCATTGTGGTGATTACGACCTTTATTTCATCAAAGGTAATCGCTCCTCCTCCACAACCTGGTGCGAACGATCAGGGCGCCATGATGACCAAGATGATGAATCTGTACATGCCAATTTTAATGGGTTGGTTGTCTTATACCCTTTCAGCTGGTTTGGCACTGTACTTTGTTGTGTCTAATGTGATTCAAATCTTGCAATACGCTATTACTGGTAAAATATATTGGGGAAACATCTTCCCTTGGCTGAAGAAAACTGAAATCAAAAAACCCTGATAGCAGAGAATCGAGACAAAAAAATGCCCCAGGAAAAAACCACTCTTGAAGTAATCGCACCTTCTACAGATGAAGCTATTGCCAATGGATTAAAACAATTGGGAATTAGTCAGGACATGGTAGATATCGAAATACTGGATGCAGGGTCTCGCGGGCTGTTAGGTATTGGTGGAAGACAATCACGCGTTCGATTGACCATCAAAACAGAACCTGAAAAAGTAGAAGAACCCAAACTTGATACTTCCTCAATTGCATCAACTGCACCTGTTGGTGAGATGATTGAGTATCGTGAATCAAAAAGCATTGATGTTGAGTCTCTTTCAGATGATGAAAAACAAGCTTTAAAAGTCGCCAAAACCGTCGTGGTCGAATTGCTCGAGCGTATGCGCGTAAAGGCAGAAGTTGATCCCTGCTATATTGCACCTGAAGACGATAAGGATGAACGCATTATCCTGATAGATATTCAGGGTAATGATTTGAGCATCTTGATTGGTCGAAGGTCAGAAACCTTAAATGCACTTCAATACATCTCAAGCTTGATCGTCAGCAAAGAATTGGGGCGATGGGTTCCGATGATGATTGATGTACAGGGTTACCGCAAACGCCGAGACCGCCAACTCAGACAGTTAGGCCGCAAGATGGCCGAACAGGCAGTGCAAACAGGCAGGCGGCAGGTACTCGAACCGATGCCCGCTAATGAACGGCGTGTCATTCATCTTGAATTGAGAAGTCATCCTGAAGTGATTACCGAGAGTATGGGTGAAGAACCCTATCGCAAGGTAACCATTTCACCCAAGAGTTAGATAGATCAGAAGAATCCGGGTTTACCGGATTCTTTTTTTGATGCGAATAGTGTACAATTGTCAGACAATTCACCATTCGTTATCAGGAGTGATTATGAATGCAGTAGATATCATTATCAAGAAGCGCGATAAGCTGGAACTATCCAGTGCAGAAATTCAATATTTTATTGATGGGTTGGTGAACAAGCAAATCCCGGATTATCAAGCTGCAGCATGGCTGATGGCCGTGATGCTTAACGGAATGAACGAAAGAGAAACCACTGACCTTACCCTGGCAATGGCTAATTCAGGCGAGATTCTCGATTTGAGCGGTGTTGTACCCATTGAAGTGGATAAGCACTCGACCGGTGGTGTTGGCGATAAAACGACTTTGGTGGTTGAACCTTTGGTTGCTGCTTGCGGACTGCCGGTTGGCAAAATGTCTGGTCGCGGACTTGGATTCAGCGGAGGTACACTCGATAAAGTCGAGGCCATTCCGGGTTTTCGCACCTCGTTCTCCAGAGATGAATTTATCCGTTTACTCCGTGACACAGGGCTGGTACTGGCAGGACAAAGCGGTGATTTGGCTCCTGCAGACGGTGTATTATACAAATTAAGGGACGTTACCGGCACGGTAGATTCGATCCCTTTGATTGCATCCTCCATTATGAGTAAGAAGATTGCTGGTGGTGCACAAGCCATAGTATTGGATGTTAAAGTGGGTGTGGGTGCCTTCATGAAAAACCTTGATGAAGCCAGGTATCTCTCGCATCTGATGGTATCCATTGGCAAACTAAGCAATCGAAAGGTGATAGCCCTTCTTTCGGATATGAATCAACCTCTAGGTTGTGCAGTAGGCAACGCTCTCGAAGTCAAAGAAGCGATTGATACCCTTCACAGTAAGGGTCCCGCTGATTTTACAGAACACTGTTTGCATGTTGCTTCTCACATGCTGGTGATTGGTGAGAAGGCGAAAGACCTGAATGAAGCACGCAAACTTGTTGAAAAAACACTCAACAATGGTGACGCATGGCTGAAATTCCGTTCGATGGTGAGCAACCAGAGTGGGGATGTGTCTTTTGTCGATCAACCTGAAAAGATGCCGCTTGCAGGTGTGATCGAAACGATCAATGCCCCAGTGAATGGATACCTCAAGTGGATTGATGCAAAAGAGATTGGTGAAACCACCGTAGATATGGGCGCAGGGCGTAAGAAAAAAGAAGATTTAATTGACCATGCAGTGGGTGTAATCATCCATCATAAGGTTGGCGACAAGGTCAGCAAGGGCGAGGCTTTGTTCACACTGCATGCCAGTGACCAGCAGAGTTTTGAGATGGCTAAAGCAAGAATTCTCAAGGCGCATGAATGGAGCGATTCCGTTTGTCCACCGCTGCCGCTTTTCTATAAATAGAATCTAAATATTAACAAATAATCCCGACTGGTTAGTCGGGATTATTTTATTAATATGCATGTAAGTGGTTATTTTCCCATTACCTGGTTCAAGAAGACTTTCAGGATGGATGGATCAAAGTGCGATCCGGCTTGCGATAAAAGGTGTTCATAGACTCTTTTTTCATCCCAGGCCTTGCGGTAGGGGCGGTCAGAAGAGAGGGCATCCCACACGTCGATAATGGCAAAGAGCCTGGCGCTTAAGGGAATATCTTCTCCCTTCAGTTTACGGGGATAGCCCGAACCATCCCATTTTTCATGGTGGCAATAGGGGATATCAATAGCAGGGCGCAGGAAGGAAATCGGAGCGATCAGCTTATACGCCAGCTCAGGGTGCGTACGCATAACCTTCCATTCTTCATCATTCAGGGGGCCAGGTTTGAGCAGGATCTGATCAGGAATACCCATTTTGCCAATGTCGTGCAGCAAAGCACCGCGCCTGATGTTATTCAATTCCTGTCCTTGCACTCCAACTGCCAGGGCAAGTCGTTCGGTCATCTCGGTTACACGGCGGGCATGGCCTTCAGTTTCTTCATCACGTAGTTCAAGTGCACTAGCCCAGCCTTCAAGAGTGCTGTCGTAGGCTACCATCAGATCCATATTGGAGCGCTGAAGGTTATCAAACAGCTCACCATTATCAATGGCGATGGCTGCCTGGGTAGAAAGCATGGTGAAGAAGTTAATCCAATCGCTGGTGACTTTAAAGGGAGACTGGCTAAAGACTTCCAGAACACCCTTTACCTGTCCTTTGGCGATCAAGGGAATGGCGTAATAAGAATTAAATCCGGCATCACGGAATAATCTGGCCCGGGGTGAATATAATGCAGCTTTTTCAAGATTAGGCTCCTGCATTAAGCGGCGTTCAAGAGCACAAATCCCGGCCATATCATCACCCATGCGGCTGAAACTGCGCAAGATACGGGTGTCATAGATTCCGCGGCTGGTGATGCAATTGAGGGTTTGTGAGAATGGATTGAGTGATTGGATAATCGCTCCATCCATTTCAAGCTGGGTGAGGGCGCTGCCAAGCAGGAAATCAAGAGTCACCTTAATATCAGAACTACCGGTGATGGCAAGGTCAATATCGTGCAAAGAAGCAAGCTGTTGTAGTTGGCGAGTGGTCTGGTCATTGAGTGTCGTTCTGCGAATTGCAGATGCCGCGATATCTGCCAAGGCGGTCAGGATGCGAATTTCTTCATCTGTAAAGGTCTCTTTGCGGCCGAGCCATAAAATTCCTATGGTTTCACCTTGAAGAGATAGAGGAAGCCCAATGATGGCGTCAATTTCTTTCATCCAGTTGGATGAAGATAATTGTTCATCCGAACTGACACTATTGATCATGAGAGGGGAGGTACTCTTCCATACTGCATCCGTTACGACTAACTCATCAGGGACAGTATTATTTGAGTTTTGTGCCCATCTTCCGGTCGCTATTTCGTTGAATTGTTGATGGTTGATCGGGTCTTT
>PNNU01000316.1 GCA_013824385.1 Anaerolinea sp. | reverse complement strand
CGAAAATTATCCTTACTTTTTGTAAAAGCAATTTTCGTTAGCAGCCTGATATTTGCGATATCAGGAGAATTGGCGTTAATTAACGACATTAAAACGATTGACCAATTGATGGTGAAGCCCGCTTTATGGGTTAAAGAAAACACTCCTCAGAAGGCTGTTGTTGCCGTACATGACATAGGCGCTATGGGATATTTTAGTGATAGAAGAATTATTGATTTGGCAGGGCTAATCCAACCTGAACTGATTTCGATTATTCGAGATGAGCCGGCTATAAAAGACTATTTGGTCCAGGCAGAAGCAGATTATTTGGTAGCCTTCCGTAATTGGTATCCCTTATTAGCTGATTTTGGAATTGTTGAAAAGGAATTTAGTCTGAATACTATATCTGAAATTGAAGTCGTTGAGATACGGAAATTACACTAATGTAATGTCTAAACAATATTAAAAAATCCTTATTCATATTCTCTTATGCTATACTTTAACAATTAATTATCCGAAAAGCGTTTCTCGCGGAGCATGTATGGACAACGATCCAATGGCAATAGCAAATGCGACTGACGAGTACCAGGAAAAGTTGCTGGCCGATCATGAAACTACCAAGGCAACTTTATCTGAGGTGTCTGCAACTCTGAATCAGAGTCAGAATGAATTAAATCGACTGATGCAGATCAAAGCGAATGTGACCGCTCAACTGCAGCAGCTCTCAGGCGAATCTGATACTGTCTCAAAGGCAGACATACGCAACGCATTTAATTCAGCGATGGATGCTCAACAGCGACTGCTGGTGATGCGCGGGCAATTAGACAAACTTCAAGAACAAAAAAATGCACTACAAAAATATCTTGCTCTTATTGAAAGTGTGCTTGAATATTTGCATAATGGGCAAACAAAAACCAATGCAGTTCAAGAAAGTACTGACAAGGTATCAATGTTGGAAATGTTGATTACTTCGCAAGAGTCTGAACGCCAGAAATTATCCAGACAAATGCATGATGGTCCCGCACAAGCTCTTTCAAACTTCATTGTGCAATCCGAAATTGCTACTCGTATGTATGAGATCGACCAGACGAAGACAAAAGAGGAACTGGAAAAATTAAAATTATCCGCCATGGGTACCTTTCAAAAAATCAGATCTTATATCTCGGATTTACGTCCCATGATGTTGGATGATCTGGGTCTGGTGCCAACGATAAAGCGTTATGTAAATAACCTAAAAGAACAAACCGGTGTAGATGTAAATCTAATCGTCATTGGCACGTATAAACGGCTTAAACCTTATTTGGAAGTATTTGTTTTCAGGGCAGTGCAGGAACTAATTGGAAACTCAGTCAAACACAATCAAGATAATGTAAGCAAAATTAAAATCGACGTAAACTTGACCATTGAGAACAACCTTGTTAAAGCTGAGATTAGAGACAACGGCAAGGGAATAAGACAATCTGAGATGCAAGCTTCTGGCGGATTGGGATTGAAATTGATACGTGAACGTGCTCAGCTGCTGGGTGGATCACTTGAAATAGTATCTTCAGAGAGCGAAGGCACACAGGTAACACTAATCATTCCGGTCGAGGACGAACCGGTCGCCGTTTAGTATTTGGTACGAAATTATTTTTCATTAAGGAGAGCGAAAAAGATGACAAAGACGATTGGAATTTTGACAGGTGGTGGAGATGTTCCGGGTTTGAATCCCGCCATGAAAGCTGTCGCAATGAATGCCTTTGAACTTGGCTACAAGATGGTTGGCATTCGCAGAGGATGGGGAGGATTGTTGCAATACAATCTTGATGAACCTTCAACCCACGATTACTATGTCAAAAGTCTGCATACTGAAGATGTCCGTAAGATTGATCGCACCGGCGGTACTTTTCTACATACCTCCAGAACCAACCCTCAGAAGGTAAAAGCCAAGAACGTGCCTGACTTCCTTAAAAATTCTTCCTACGGAAAGAAAATTGATGAAGAAGGTACGATGGATTACACCGACTATGTGCTCAAAGTACTTGAACACCTCGGCATTGATACCCTGGTGACTATTGGCGGTGACGACACTTTGAGCTTCTCTGTTCGTTTAAACAAAGAAAACTTCCCTGTGGTTGGTATTCCAAAAACCATGGATAATGATGTCTTTGGCACTGATTACTGTATCGGCTTCTCCACCGCAGTAACGCGTTCAGTTGACTTTATTACCAACATGAGAACTTCCGTTGGTTCGCATGAACGTATCGGCATTGTTGAACTCTTCGGTCGAAATTCAGGCGAAACCAGCCTCATTTCTGCCTATTTGAGCTATGTGGATCGCTCCATCATTTCAGAAGTTCCTTTTGATGTCAATCGACTCTCTGAATATCTCATGGAAGACAAACGCAACAACCCATCCAATTACTGCATGATGACCATCAGTGAAGGCGCCATCATGGAAGGTGGATTAGTGATTGAAAAAGGCGAAGAAGACGCCTATGGTCATCGCAAGTTGGGCGGCGTTGGTGAAGAGTGCGCAGCCGAGATTAAACGCATCACTGGTCAGGATATTATGTACCAACAGTTGGGCTATCTAATGCGTTCTGGTGCACCTGATTCATTAGACCGTATGGTTGCCATGTCTTATGGCAGCCTTGCAGTTCAATTGATAAAACGCAATGAAACAGGTAAATTGGTTGCCCTCCACGGCGGCAAATACACAACCGTGCCCATAAACATGGTATTAGCCGGTCAGAAGCGTGTTGATGTGACCAGTTTCTATGATATTGACCAGTATCGCCCCAAAGTACGCGATTTTATGGGCGTACCCATGTTCTTGAGCTAAAACAAAAATTTACTGTAAACAAGGATAAGGATCTCCCTTATCCTTGTTTTTATAGAGACAAAATGGCCAATAATCCGCAAGTAATCCTCATAGATCGATACCAGGTTGTTCCACGTACATTGATCCTTGTTTTTCAAGGGGACGCGGTCTTGCTGCAAAAAGGTGCACCATCCAAAAAAATATGGGCAGGCTTTTACAACGGTTTGGGCGGCCATGTTGAACGAGGCGAAGATGCTCTATCCGCGGCGCGTAGAGAATTATTGGAAGAAGCTGGTTTGGAATGCAAAGATCTTCACTTGTGTGGAACCGTGATGATTGATGTTGAAGAGCATAACGGAATTATGTTGTTTGTTATGACTGGAAACGAAATCCAAGGCACCCATAATGAATCAGAAGAAGGTTCGTTACATTGGATTAATGTGACTGAATTGGATCGAATAAATGTGGTTGAGGATATCCCTGAAATTGTAAAAAGGATACTGGAGCGTAAAGGGAAACAAGAGTTGTTTCATGCTCATTACAGGTATGACGAAGCTGGAAAGCGAATTACAACACTGGGTTAATCAATCAAGATCATTGCGAGCGTAGAATAATAAAAGGGTCGATCCATATTCACGGCGGTCAAATTCGTGAAGATTGCTTAATTTGACTTCTGCAAGTTCAACCGGGTGAATCTGCACAATTACCCAACCATCATCAGTAAGCAATTCAAGACGTTGATCCACCATTTCAAGAGCTTTTATCCACATTTCTTTGTATTGAGGCGGAGCGATGTAGATGTACTCATATTTATCGCTCCGGGGGGATTCAAGAAAGCGGAAGGCGTCCATTTGATGAACATGCGCGTTGGTTTCTAATCTGGTGGATTTTAAATTTGCTTTGATGACATTAATTGCTGAAATATTCAGGTCGACAAAAGTAACCGAACGTGCTCCTCGGCTCAAAGCTTCAATTCCAACGCTGCCGGTGCCGCCAAAAAGGTCAAGAAAATTGGCTTCAAGGATATCAGAGCTGAAAATATTGAACACTGCTTCTTTGACTCGATCGGTGATCGGACGGGTAATGTCACCGGGAACATCCTGCAAACGCATCCCTCTGGCTTTACCTGAGATAATTCTGGGTTGACTCATATATATTTTTCTACAATTCCACGGCTTGTCTGGCCGCCATTATGTTTGAATGTGGTGCCGTAATTGGCAGCACACAGCCAGTACCAAGGATAAAGCGTGTAGATTCAGTACGAGTGATGGCATCACGCGCCTCTGAGGTTACTTGAGCTGGAGTTCCATTAACTAAAGTATCCCACTGTCTCAAGCCTCCACACACTGCGCCTGGGAAGAGCAGTTTGGCTGTAGACAAGTCAGGTG
>PNNU01000315.1 GCA_013824385.1 Anaerolinea sp. | reverse complement strand
AACCCAAATTTCTATCAGAAACCACTTGGACAAATTCACAAAGACTCCGCTAACAATTAACGAAGGAACGTTAATTTGAGCAGGAGTAAAATAAAAAAAAGCTGTTTCCGCTGAAACACTGCTATGGGAAAAACTGCTATGGGTGTATTCCCGTGTAGAGTTAGGATATAATATTTTTCACAAATGGAAGCCTGAGGGGGGCAGGCTCCCATGTGTTATTAATTAATTCGTCCTTCGTGCTATAAATAATTCCTGAAAACAAAATTTATTAGTCAAACAAGGGGAGGTTCGACCTTTGCTATAAACAACATAAGTAAAACCTAAGCGTACGATTTTATCCGTTTCGTGAGCTGACCCCAAATTAGCCAATCTGGTTTACCTGCACATAACCCCTGCCGAAACTTAAACTTAATACTTTGGGAACTAGCAAAGGTTCCCGGATATAGCAAAGACGGCGTTCTTGAACAAATAAGGGGGTTGCCATTCCGGTGGAATGGGTCAATTATAAAAAGGGGGAGGAATGATTCCATCATTTTCCGGGTGACTTTCTCCGGGCAAAAATCGTGCATTGTGATGACCAATAAGTTGTACAATGTAAAATAATGTTTAGATTCATCGGCAGTTGGAAAAAATGTAAGCAATTTTATATTGACGTGGAGTTCAGGATTCGTGTGGTCCCATTCGGGACTTCTCGGGAGAATGATTCTTTGCCCTGATAGCAGAGGTAAAACCGGGCAGAATTGACACAATTCCGGGGGATGGGCACTGAAACCAGGTTGCCGGTCTGGTTTAATTCGATGGAGAGTGCAGTGAAAGGTCCGGGATGTCTCATTATTGCTTTTGCGGGGATGTTCGGATCGCTGCTCTTGTTTCCGATCGCTGCCCAGGTCATCAAAACAGGCGACCTGGTCATGATCGCAAGGATCGTCTATCTCGAGATGGCAATCTTCAGCCTGATCGGTGGGGTGGTCCTCGCCCTCCGGCAATCTGACACTGCCTATGGCCTGGGCATCGGGGTCGCCGTGGCCGCAGCGATCCTGGCAGCGGTTTACCTGAGCTACAATCTCCCAGCCCATTCCGCCTTTGACCTGGGTGGCAATTCCCACTACACTCACTATATTGGCATCCCCCTTTCCCTGGGAGGCTGCTGGGCCGGTTTCCTGGGCACTCATTATCTCCGCGTGAGATTCCCGGGAAGAAAACGGGCGAGGACGGGCACAGCCGCCAGTGCTGAGGCGAAGCGCTGCGCAAGATGCGACCGCCGGAAACCCCTCGGTCAACGCTGGGAGACTTTCAAGGGGAAGTTGTATTGTCCCGATTGCCTTGGTAGTGCGAAGAAACTTGCTGAAGATACAGAACGCATCGAAGCCCTGTATGAAAGCCAGGTGCGGAGCGGGCTGGAAGGCTTGAATAACCTGCGGCAGAGGTTGGAGGACCTTGCACACGGGAAGGGCGGTAATGTGGAGGCGTTGCAAGGCCCATCCCGGGCGTTGGCAGCACGGCTTCTAGATGACTTTAACCGGAATTTTACTGACAGGCATCTCAAAGAGATCAAAACCACAGACAGGAACTGGTTTGCAAAATCGGGGGCCTTGGACGATAGACACCAGGCGCTAGCCAAGATGCTGATCGAGCCATCTCTGGAATTCTTGACCAACAACCAAGCATCGCAGGGCGAAGAAGGGGTGCGGGTGGCGTTGGCGCAATGTCTCGAGCTGGCGCGCAAGAGACGGATCGACTATCATTATTTCAAGGGACCGCACGGCTTCCCGATCGACTTCATGATCGGGCTGGCAGCTATGGACCACAAGACGACCTTGGATGAACTATACCGGGTCGTTTCCAACCCGGACGAGACCCCCTGGGTGCTTCAACAGACGATCATTGCTTTGGGCCAGATCGGTGACCGAGGTGCTAGCGAGGCACTCCTGGCAGTGCTCAATAGACCAGACCCGTGGGGCAACCTGATCTCATCGGCCGCCTGCGCCCTGGTTGACCTGAAGGATGAACAGGTTGCCCTGTCGGTGATCCAGTCGATCGGCAGTTTCTCCAGCGGCAACTACGATGACTGGAACGGACGCGAATATGTTGCGGAAGGACTAGGCAAGTTGCTCACCCCAGGGACGGAAATTTATGAAGAGGTATGCACCCAGTGGATGGAAAATAAGGTTTCCGGGAACAGGGTGATGGTAAAGGTGCTCGAGGTGGCGCTCTTCGAAGCCGGTGGCAGGGCCGCGGTGAGGATCGCCAAGGAAAAGGTGGAACAGGATTATACATCTGCAATGGATGGGGTAAAAGCCTTGGTGAAACAGATTGAGGACCAGGAAGCGTTCTCAGCCTTGTGCCAGGTGGCCTGCCAGACGCGAACCTTTTATCGACATGACCCGGAAACACAGGTCACTTCCGAGGATGGGACGAACACGGAACACCGACTCCTAGCTCTGGAAGCGATCGCCCGGCAGGGCGGTGAGCAGGCGAAAACTGTCCTGTCCCAGGCAGCTGGTGACCCGGACTCGCAGGTAAGCGGTGCAGTTGCCCGTCTTCTGCAGGAAATTGAAAAAACATAGGCAGCATCCCCGAGCGACTGGTCAGCCCACCGGATTATTTTATATATCCGAGAGGTCGAAGGTTTCCTTAAATGCTTTCGGTGCGTTCAAGCGTGAAAAGGACTCCAAAGAACATCGCAAATCCCTTTCTCCCCGACACTTTAGTATCAAAAAATGATCCGTTTTGTGGTAATGTTTTTTGGTAATGTTTTTTCGATTGACAACAATGATATAATTACATAAACGAACATATGTTCCTTTAATCATTTATTCTGAAAAAATCATGAGTTACTCTAAAAGAAATATTAAGAAAGCCCTTGAGACTATTGTCTATTTATCAGAGTCTGATGATAGACATTATTGGATTCTAAAAGCGATTTATGTAGCTGACAAAGAACACTTAAATCGGTATGGTCGGCAGTTGTTTGACGACACATATATCGCGATGCGACTTGGCCCTGTTCCAAGCCTTGCTTATGATATTGTAAAAAGCGTCAGAGGTGATGGATGTTTAAGTATTCCAGATCTTAACCCCCAAGAATCAATTTCAGTACCGGATCAATTTAAAGTTATTGCACTTAGGCACGCAAACCTAAGTCAATTTAGCGACTCTGAAATTGAATGTTTGAAATATGCATTGTCGATAGTGTCACCGATGAAGTTTGAACAACTGATGGAGTATACACACGATAAGGCATATTTAGCATCTCAACAAAATGACGAAATGTCCATTGATTCAATTATTAGTACCCTTGAAAATGAGAAAGAAATATTTGAGTATTTAGACACCAAGTAAATAGGATTCAACTTCGTGGCTCCTCCACTATCCATTGATCAACAGCGAAAATTAATAAAAGCAAAAATTAAACCTGGCAGTATCATTAGTTTTTTTTGTGATTTTTTAATAACCCCCAAATATAAATATTGTGTAATTATGCATACTGATTACGAAGAAGAATTATTTCTTTGTTTCCTTGTGAATTCAGAAATTGCAAATTTTATTAAGAAAAATCCTGACTTATACTGTTGTCAACTACCACTAGAACAATCCGAATACCCTTTTTTTACAAAAGATCAGTCATACCTCAATTGCGCTGAAATAATTGATAAATTACCTGTAAACAATGTCATTGACCATTTAATTAAAGTTCCTAACGACCATAAGGGAAATTTGGTAGAAAAGGACATCCAACAGATTATTTCTATAGTTCAAATTGCGAAAACGATCAGTTCTGAAGATAAGAACTTAATTATTGCTTCTCTCAGCAGTTGATTTATGAACTTATTTTGTTTTTAGAATGACATCTCGAATATCATTATGAGAGAGTCTACTGTAATATTTGAAAGTTGTGCCAGGGTCTTCATGCCCTATGTTTTGAGAGTATGCCTGGAATTCCTCAAAATTGCTAGAATGTTTAACCGCATAAACCCCATGACCACGCCGAAACTTGTGAGGAGAACGGTAAGGGATTCCAGCCATAGAACACAACCGTTTTACGTCATCACGTAAACTTTTATTTCGTGATTCTACATCCCCCATGGTTTCTTGATCCGTAAACCTTAACCCATCTGTTGTTAAAGTTGGATACCAAAATCCATAATTCCCGAGCGCATTGAAAATAAATTCAAAGTTGGTTGCCGT
>PNNU01000314.1 GCA_013824385.1 Anaerolinea sp. | reverse complement strand
TCTTGAGGATTATCCATTTTTCAATTGTTTGATGGTTGACATTTCGTGTATAATGCCCTTATCAAAAAGTAAGGAGATAAGTATAAGTTTATCGCAACTTTACATAATGGAAAGCCAAGCGCATGGACCGGAGAAAACTCCGGTTGACGAGGAAGAGGGTTCTTCACCGCAAGGTGGAGTTAACCGGCAGAAGCCGGGAAAATCGAAAGATCAGCGGAAGCCCTCCTGACCAAAACAGGTCTGCACTTTCCAATAAATGATGACAATTGAATAGAAGATCGGATCATTCCGATCTATCGGTGACCTGACGGTTAATTTACCGCGAGGTCAAAAGCTATATTTCATGGAGGATTTCATGTGCGGAATTGTTGGCTACATTGGAGATCAAAATGCCACGCCAATTGTTTTAACTGGATTAAAAAAACTCGAGTATCGCGGATACGATTCCGCGGGAATTGCCGTAATTACTAATGGACATATTGAAGTAAGACGTGATGCCGGTAAACTGGCCAATCTTGAATTATTGGTGCAGAACCTGCCCATAGTGGGCAAGATCGGCATCGGACATACTCGTTGGGCAACGCACGGCGAACCTTCTGCGCGAAACGCGCATCCTCACTTAAGCACAACCGGTGAAGTAGTGGTGGTGCATAACGGGATTGTTGAAAATTTCATCGAGCTAAAAGAGGAATTGGTTCAAAAAGGTATCGAGTTCCAATCTGACACGGATACTGAAACCATTGTTCACCTGATCGATCTCTATATGAAGTCCGGACAAAATTTGGAAGCCGCGGTCAGAACAACACTTTCAAGATTAAAAGGTGCACACGGAATTGTTGTAATGAGCACGCGCGAAAAAGACAAGATCATCACTGCACGCATAGGCAATGCTGGCGGCGTAGTGCTCGGTTTGGGTGAGGGAGAGAACTTTATCGCCTCTGACATCCCCGCCATTCTTGAACATACAAGACGTTTGATCTTCCTTGAGAGCCGACAGATGGCCGTGGTGACCAAGGAAGGGATTGAAATTACCACCATTGAAGGCAAGAAAGTTACACCTCAGGTTTCTTCCGTTGCCTGGGATCCCGTGTCCGCCGAAAAAGGGGAATACCGGCACTTCATGCAAAAAGAGATTCACGAACAAGTACGGGCTTTAACTGATACGCTGGCGGGGAGAGTGGATTTCGAAGAAGGCACCATCAGGCTTTCACAGCTCAATCTGACGGCTGAAAAAGCCAAGAAAATTGAGAAGATAGTGATTACGGCCTGCGGTACTGCAGCTCATGCCGGAATGGTTGGCAGACTGCTGATCGAACGCATAGCACGCATCCCAACTATTTGTGAAATTGCATCAGAATTCCGTTATTCTGATCCACTTGTAGATGATAAAACCGTGGTGCTTTCCATCAGCCAATCTGGCGAAACTGCCGATACACTGGCTGCCATGGAAGAAGCACGCAAGCACGGTTCAACCACCTGGTCCATTGTCAACGCCATTGGCTCACAAGCCATGCGCATTTCAGACGGGTATATCTCCATGCAGACCGGGCCAGAGATCGGTGTAGCCTCCACCAAGGCGTTCACCGCACCGCTGGTGGATCTATACATGCTGGCTGTGCTGCTGGCTGACCTGCGTGGCACGATATCCGCTAACGAGCGAAAGGCGCTGGTGGATGACCTGCGCCTGATCCCGGAACTCGTTGGCGAATGCCTGGATCGTGAAGATGAAGTGGAAGAAGTGGCCAATTACCTTAAAGAAGCACGAGATATGCTTTATTTGGGACGCGGCATCAACATGCCCATTGCATATGAAGGTGCGTTGAAGATGAAAGAAATCTCTTATATGCACGCCGAAGCTTACCCGGCTGGCGAGATGAAGCACGGTCCGATCGCGTTGGTGGATAAAGAAATGCCTGTGCTGGCCATCTGCACCAAAGATCCCTGGTACGAGAAGATGATCAGCCAGATCGAACAGGCCAAGGCAAGAGGCGGCAGCGTGATTGCTGTGGCAACAATTGGTGATGAAAGAGTAAAAGCATTGGTTGATCGGGTGCTGTGGGTGCCAGACGCGCCGTGGATGCTAAGTCCGGTAGTGACGGTCATTCCGCTTCAGATACTGGCTTATCATATTGCAAGGTTGAGAGGGCTGGATGTGGATCAGCCGAGGAATTTGGCGAAATCAGTAACAGTCGAATAAATAAAATTAGCCGTTGGTCAAGAACCAACGGCTTTTTCTTTCATCTTTTGAATCAACTGTCTGACCACTTTTTTTGAGAGGGCAGGGTTCTTGATCAAATCGGAAATATTTTCATGCAGCAAAGTAATCTTGGGTCCTGAACGTGTCGCAATCCATGTGGTTTTAATACCGATACCCTCGAGGTAACTGACCGCCTGGTTCATGCGCGACGCGGACGAATATCCGCGCGGCTGAAAATTGGCCATCAGGGATGTTGTGATCAAGTCAATAAACGAAACCTCTTTTTCCTGATCCAGGTCATTAATGCTCAAAAATCCCAATAATCCAGCCACCAACCCCTTGACCAATGGTTCAGGGGTTTTTTGAATCAGGCCAAACCTGGCGGCAGGCCTGCCTGGGGCATCCAAACGATCCGCTGTAAGCCTTTCTACGCGATTTTGCGCGAGTAATTGGTCCATTTGCTCACGGATATCCGCTTTGGAGCGTTCCAGGGCAATGGATAGCTCAGCCACGGTTGACGGGCCATGTGTTTCAAGGAAATTGAGGATGTTTTGCGAAGTTTTCATAATAATTAAGCAGGAATTATCTTGCTTAATTATATGCATTTTCAATTAATTATTCAATAGGCAAACTTATTTTATCTTAATTATGCAAGCAAAAGCTTGCTTAATTAATTACTTGACTTTGCCGAAAGGTCCGCTACAATTAATTCAGATCTTTTTGGCGGAAAAAGGAAGGATAATATGGCTGAAAACGAACTGAATAATCCTGAAATTGATGTTCCTGCTGAGTTAAAGCAACAAATTGCTGTAACCACGCTGGATAGAATTTACAACTGGAGCCGCAGCAATTCGCTCTGGCCAATGATGTTTGGTTTGGCTTGCTGCGCCATTGAAATGATCTGTACGGCTGCCAGCCGGTACGATTTATCACGTTTTGGTATGGAAGTAATGCGTCCGAGCCCCAGGCAGGCGGATGTGATGATTGTCTCAGGAACGGTTACCAAGAAGATGGTGCCGCAGATCGTGAGACTTTACAATCAAATGTCCGAGCCAAAATACGTGATCGCCATGGGCGCCTGTGCATCTGGCGGAGGGCCTTTTAAAGACGGGTACAACGTTGTCCCCGGTGTGGATAAATTCATCCCTGTGGATGTTTACGTGGCGGGCTGTCCGCCGACCCCACAGGCACTGCTGCATGGGTTAATCACCTTGCAAAAGAAGATTGAGGGAGAGCACATCCCCGATACGCGTTGGTACAAAAAAGGAGTGGTGGAAGCTATTCCCATCCCTATATTGGGACCTGACCTTTTTGATCCACGGAATGAAAAATTGATTGCCGAAGAAACGCATAAACCTCTGCCTGTGCTTGAAACGATTATCGAGGGAGGAGAAACCGCATGAGCGATCAAGCCGTAATTCATCCTCTTTATGCTCATTTGTTGGAAAAATTTCCTGAGACCGTGGTGATGGATGACCGTCAAGGGTTTGGAGGGGTCGTTGTTCAGGTTCTCAACCTGCTTGAAGTGGCAAAAGAGCTGCGCGACACACTTGGATATGATTATCTTTCCTCTGTGACTGCTGTAGATGATTTCCCTGAAGAACGCCTGGAAGTGATTTACCACCTCTTCAAAAGCGTGGGCGGCGCACCAGCTGTTGTCAAGGTGTTTTTGGGCAGAGCGGAGCCGGTGGTTCCTTCATTGACGCCCATGTATCCCGGAGCGGAACTGCAGGAACGCGAAGTGTGGGATCTTTACGGAATCCGTTTCGCAAACCACCCTGATTTGAGGCGTATCTTAATGTGGGAGGGATTTGAGGGTTTTCCACTGCGCAAAGACTGGAAAGAACCTTTATATGAGGAAGAAACCAAACCCTTCAAATCAAGGTGGCCTGAAGGCAAGGGTGAACGCAAAGAATTGTTGAATCCCTACAAAGATAATGTGCAGTATCCCCGTGAGTTTGACCCAAGCAAATGGACGGGCGACGTGGATAAAGCC